>NZ_JBSQBN010000120.1:0-14064 GCF_053850585.1 Shewanella sp. A22 | reverse complement strand
AGATACTGGAGGTAGAGTAACGCAGGAGCTTGTTACCGAGGATCACTATTCGCTTCAATCATCTGCCTTGCCTACAGCACTTTGAACTCCCGCTGAAAGATCACATATTTAATAGGATTGGTATTAAACAATGAATACGAAAACTTTACAGCGTCAATGAATACCATTTTGGCATTATTTGGCTAATGGATCGTTGTGAACTTAATAATGGTAGTGACGACCTATAGCCTTCGCTCTAAGCATTCGTAAACTCACAGTTAAAAAAAGAGGCGTTTATATCAAACTGGTGAGCTGATAAAACGAAAAAGGTTTAGAAAGAACGTTTCTAGTCTAAAGCCTCACATCTCATAAGTCATGCCTATAGCAAGGAAAGAAAAGTCCAACTTACCCGTCAAAGAATACAATTTTCATTTGAAAAAACACATGACGCTTTCAATGCTAAATCACAACCGTGGGGCACTGAACTGATTGGAGGCTATCATTTGGTATTGTGAGCATAAGGCCGCCCCATACATACACAGAACCAGTGTATGTAGAGCTATCCTATAACTTTTTTATCTGTTTAAAAGAAATAGCGACTGGATACCTGCCATTGCTGCTCGACTAAATCAATTGCTCCATCAAGGTAAGCTCTTGCAGGTCGAGTTGAGTCAATAAGATTATATTCAAATTGAATAAACCATGGCCGGCTATACTGATACTGATAAGCAAAGGTAAATGACTGGCCGTCTTCATTATTATTATCCCCAAGCGTATTGTCTCGGTCGGTGACTGAAAAATCTTCAAGACGAACATTCACTCTATGTTGCGACCATCGTTTACTCAACAGTAAATAACCTGATTGAAAGTCATTATCCACCACAGGATAACCGTCAGGAGAAGTCATTAAAGTAGAACCTTGCATGAACTGGCTGATTAAATTAATACCATAAGGCAAACGCCATTTAGCGCCAAGATGCGCAAACTGGGTCAACCACACATATTGCCCTTGCTTAACAATATGGGTATTGCCATTATTGTCATAATATCCTGCTTGAACACTGCCTTTATTACGCCATGTCCATTTTGCTAGAACATGTCCACCAATTCGGTCATCTAATTCGGTAAAGGGATCTGAGTTAGCGGCTTGTTGAGCTAACATACCGCCTTGTATTGCCGGAATTGCTGCAATAGGTAAGGTTTCGGGTAATAGGGTTTGTCTTGAGGTTTGAGTCCAACCGTGCCAAGCCAACATAGCTCCGGTGGTGTCGTTAAACATAAATGCTTCGGCAGTTAATGCGAAATCATGTTCAGATTGGCGGTATTTTCCCAACGACTCAACGGTTGTCGACAAACCAATATGCCTCACTTCTTCTGCGAGCCAACTGTTTAATGTTGAATAACTTAAGGTATAGGGTGATGCCCACGCCGTTGCGACATTTTCTAACGATATTTTTGGATACATTAAGCCAAACTGAACGTCCAACCGAATACCAGACCTATTCGGAATATCACGATAACGAACCATGGCTTCGGTGATCCCCAAACCATTACTAATACTATCTGCATACCCATTTGCAACAATACGACTCGACCAAGCATCCCCCCATTGGGTGTGATAACTTAACCCCAGCTGCGACAAAGACATTTGTGTGCCATCATTAGCACCAAACTTTCCTAATCCACCATCCAAATAAGAGTCTAGGGTATTGGCATAACCAACACGCACATCGATAACCCCACTAAAGTCATGTTCAATATCTGTATAACCGCTTACTTCATGGTCAATAGAATCGGCATATACACTGCCACTCACAAAAAATAAGCAGCACACAATCCTTGTATATAAGTGACAAATAATGGTAACTCCTATTGATAACCCGATTGTGCTAACCAATCATTAAATTGTTGTTCTGGTAACGGGCGAGATAAATAAAAGCCTTGACCCATTTCGCAATTAAGCTCAGTTAACCATGTTAAAGTCTCTTTATCTTCAATACCTTCTGCGACCACTTTAAGCCCCAAACTGTGCGCCAATTGCAATGTAGACTGCACAATAATTTGGTCGGTTTTATTTTCTAGTAAGGTTTGTACAAACGATTTATCAATTTTAAGCTCATCAACGGGAAGTTGCTTTAACTGAGCCAATGAAGAATAGCCCGTGCCATAGTCGTCTATCGATAAGGTAATGCCATTGTGACGTAACAACATAAGTTGTTTTACCGCATGTTCAGGGTCGGACACCACTGCATCTTCAGTAATTTCTAATGTTATCGCCGACACAGGCATATTTTGACTGGCCAACGCTTCAATAACCCATGGACAAAAGTGCTCATCTTTTAAATTTTCAGCAGAAATATTGACCGCAATACATAGCTCTATGCCACATAAATGCCACCGATGGTATTGAGCGATAGCCTGTGTAATCACCCATCGAGTCAAGGCCCCCATTTGCATGGTTTTTTCAGCAATAGGAATAAAGGTGTCCGGTGGAATGATGCCTTTTTGTGGATGGTTCCAACGGACTAATGCTTCGACATGTGTAACTTTCTGTCTTGCTAAGTTTAATTTTGGCTGATAATAAAGTACCAATTGGTCTTGTTCGATAGCCGCTTTTAATTCATTAATTAATTGCAGCCTATCAATACTGTTTTTGTCGATATTGGTATCATAAATTTGGAAATCACGCTTATTCATTTTTGCGTATTGTAATGCTGTATCTGCTTGGCGTAATAAAGTAACCACATTACAACCGGGCTGATAAAAACTCGCTCCTGCGGTAAATTGCAAATGTAACATCACATCTTGATAACAATAATCTTGACCAATATAATCTTGTAGCTTAGCCAGAAAAACTTCAAACGACTGATGCTCACACGCTTTAAATGCTAAAACAAATTCATCGCCGGACAGTCGGTAAGCTAAAGCATCAGGATTAACCTCACATAAACGCTTGGCAACTTCTTTAATCACTTCATCGCCAACCTCATGGCCCAAAGTGACATTAATTTCTGTCATACGACGAATATTAATTAAACAAAGCCCCATGGTTGAACCAGGTATCAACCAAGGTTCAATAATGCGCTGTAATTCATTACGGTTACCTAAGTTGGTTAAGGGATCATGATAGGCTTGGTGAGCAATGGCTTTCTCACGTTCTAAAATAGCTTGCTGCATAACCGTGAACTCATTGGCCAATTGTTGTAATTCAATGCTGGAGTCAACACTCACATTAGAATCATAATTACCATTAGCAATAAAACGTGCTTGGCCAATTAATTGTTTTATTGGTCGAGTAATACTGCTAGAAATCCAAAAAGCCAGTAATAGCGATATTGGTAGCATCATGACTAACACTGCAACTTGTTGCCACCATTGTGTTTCTAATGATGCCAATAAATCCGAACGTGATTTATACATATAAGCATGCAGTGCATGTCCATCTACTTCACCTAAAAACTGTTTCCATAAAATATAATCGTGGCTGGTTTTATCTGCGATGATATATCGGGTGAGTAATGCAGTTTCGTCGTCGGGTAATACCCCTCCAGAATGACCAATTTCTGTTGCTTCATTTTGGGCGATTAACATAAAACCACTGTTTAAGCCGGTTAGTTTTTGCAATGAGTTTGCTAGCGTATGGTCGATTAAAAAACCAAAACCAATCCAACCTATAACACTGTTTCCACCACTGGTGAGCGGAGAAAACTTTATCTGGTAGAGTTTATTATCTAATAAATAAAATGGGCTTAACGCTTCAAACTCCGAACCTAGCGGATATCGAAATGTATCATTCTGTTCAGATCCCAAAGTCACCGCTTCACGACCTAACTCGCTAGTTGAAGCCACTAATTGGCCAATAACTTTACCATCTGCTGATACAGCCATTGCCAAAGACGCATTAATTCTGCTGCGATGATTGTTTAGTGCCACTAAAAAGCTACGATGGTCGCCATCAATAAAAATATCTTTTAAGCCAAAATCTTTTGCCGCCGTTGCAGCAAATGCCGTCAAGTAATAACTGCGATTATCATATTCAGACTCAAAAACAAGACTTGCTACTTCCAGTTGATTATCCACATATTGATGTTCTAACCTTTGATTAGTTTGATAGGTTAACCAAAAAGATAAACTCAAGACGGCGATGATCAACAATACCAAAAAAGCAAAAATCCGTGTTTGCAGGCGATTAAAAAATAGCAATATTAGTATCCTTCTAAAAATTCAAATTCATCTAAACTTTGCTGGCTGGGGATACTATCAAATTCGGCCTGTAAAGTAATTGCTATTGCTTTATCGGTGGGTAAATGAAACATAGTCACTTGTTGGTTATCGGTCATCTTTAACTGTGGGTGCCACACAACTAACTCGAAGTTATCTGCTGGTAAATGCTCAAAACTGACCTTACCTTGTTGGTTAGTCACGGCATAAAAAGGTGTATCTATCACCAACAAATGACCCGACATCCAGTCATGAACATTACAGCCCATTGACACATGCCCTACTTGCTCAAAGGTTAACACTTGTTGATCTTGCTCATGGCGTAGTTTAAATGAAAAACGCTTTGGCCCTAACGCTGAAAATATATGATGAGTAATATCGTCTTGGTTAACAAACGCTACATCATGGCCTTTTTGCACCACTGTGATATAGGGTGAAAATTGCTTATCTTTTTGATGGACTTCAGCTTTTGGAGAGGGAACCTGAGTAACAATATTAGCAGGATTACTGGGCAATAAATACACTACTACGTTTTCAGCTGGCTGCCCTTGTGCATTTAGCACCAAAATATCCTGAGAGCTAGCCTTGGCAGTACCACTGCAAAATAACAAACAGATAAAAAATAGCGCGTAGACACGCATTGAAGTGTTGAGCATTGATATTCCTAAATGATGTTTGCCTTAGGCCTGTTGATCTTTGATGGTTGACGTTTGTTCCAGATTAACGGTTTGGCTGCCATATAACATTGCCACACACGACTGCAACATTCATCATAAAAGATAAATAAGCGCTAATAATTACAATAAAGCACCAAAGCAAGTTTGCCATACTGGCCATAAGCAGTGATGTAAACGGCATCGACTCATGCTGTTATAGGGTTTATCGTTATAGTAAGTTGATTAAATTCACTCGATTGACATAAACCAACTTAACGACTCAATAACAGACCCGTTACTTTAGTACTTTATTTCAAGCTAATCAAAAAATATCAATTTTATCATGTGCAACGACCCGAGCGAGAAAACTAAAGTTTATACTGGCTTAAAATAGCCGCTAACCCTTTTGACGATTGATTCAAGTCTTTCGCTAATACACTAGCTTGTTTGGCAGTACTGCGGATCGTGTCTGACTGCTGACGAATTTGATTAAGTTGTGAGGCAATATCTCCGGCCGACACACTCTGCTGTTCTGCAGAAGCAGCTATTTGGCTGCTCATATCAAATACCGCACTAATAGACTCTGCCACATCGGTGATGTCATCTCCAACAGCTTTGATACTCGCATTACCTTGGTCAGCTTGTTCAACAATAATGTTGGTAATGGTGGTCAATTTTGTTGACCCTTTCTGCAAGCCTTCAATCATATTTTGAATCTCGACGGTCGCTTTTTGGGTACGTCCCGCAAGCGTACGAACCTCATCAGCAACCACCGCAAAGCCACGCCCCTGCTCTCCCGCTCGTGCAGCTTCAATTGCAGCATTTAAGGCTAATAAGTTAGTTTGCTCAGAAATACTTTCAATCGTGGTTACTGCATCATTAATTTGGGTCGCATCACGGGAAAGCTGCTCTACAGATGAAAATGCTTCAGCAATACGCTCAGACAAATAACTAATACGCTTTACGGCATCGGAAATTTTAGTTTGGCTCTGCTCCATCTGTTTAGCATTTTGCTTAGTATTTAATGACGTATCACTTGCATGGTTTGACACATCCGCAATGGCCGCCGTCATCTGATCCATAGCGTGTGCCACAGAATCTAAGAAATGATGTTGTTGGTCAATGAGTTCATCATTCGTGCTGGCTTGATTGTTAAACTCGTTAGCAGCAACAGCCAAGGTTTCTGCATTATTACGGATAGCACCAACCATCTCACTCATATTATCTGCGCTGCGATCGATTTCATTAGCAATTAAGCTGAAATCATCAGAACCAAAAAAATTTAACCTAACGGTTAAATCCCCATCAGCTAAACGTTTAATTGCTTGGTAAATATCCCACAAGCCTCCTCCTAATGAAGAGGAAATCCAATAACTCAGTTGAAATAATGGCAATAAACCAACCAAAGCCAGTATCAACATAACACTCGTTTGGCTTAATGGCGCTTGCTCCCACGGTTGTACATTTTGGCTCAGAGTAAGAAACTGCTGACCTACACTTGCCGATACTGTCACAATATTGCCGTTGCGAGAAGCATTCTCACGAGTAGATAACTGCAATTGGTTATCTTGTGCAAATTGCGCAAGCGCATCACGACCTAAACCTTGAATGTTCGCTACACTGGCATAACTGTCAACACTCGCTTGCGCGCGCTGTAAAGATGTTTGTTCAATTAACCCCTGAGTTTGTTGGTAATTCATTAATGCGATAACACTGGTGATCAATGTCACTAAAGAGCAAATAATCCAAAACTTTCCATTTAGGCTAAATTTAATCAAAATCGCATCAATTTTTCTAAACTGTATTTGTTTCATATAAATTTCCTAAGACAATTCGCCATTATCTCGATAGTGAGAAAAGACAACTAAACCTCAACTCAGCACAATAAAAAATAACTTTACCCCATTGATATTTATCATTTTTATGTTCAAATTTTATCTAGAACTGAGGTTGCACAAACGAAAACAGTCACACAAACATGAATCAACATTATAGATGAATTTGGTTTTATACCAATTCACTCATTAGTTTACTCTTTTTCCTTAACACATTAAAAATGCCCAAGTGCTAATACACTTGGGCATTTGGCTTAGTTATTATCGACTTAAGTGAGTAAAACTTAAGTGCCATAGCTCACGTAAATCGTTACATAGATAAATATTTACTTAATGGCAAATTGCGATATCTTGCCCCTGTAGCGGCAAAAATGGCATTCGTTAAGCTGGGTGCCACTGGCGGTACACCGGGTTCACCAACGCCAGCAGGCTTTGCTGTAGATTCAATAATATAGGTTTCAATATCCGGACATTGCGGCATTCGCAATAACGGAGAGTCATGAAAGTTTGATTGCATCACCTTGCCATCTTTAAAGCTAATATCACCCATCATGGCAAGACTTAATCCAAAAATTATCGCCCCTTCTAATTGCGATTTAACCCGATCAGGGTTAACAACAGTGCCGGCATCCATCACCGCTATCGATTTAATCACTTTAAGTTTGTTGTTATCAACTTCAACCAAGGTAGCAACCGCTACATAACTGACAAAGCTGCGATGTATCGCCATGCCCCAACCTTGATTGTTAACCGCTTTGGGCGCATTGGTTAACGCGGTTTCAAGTATATCTAATACCTTAAGGTATCGCCCAACATCCACAGGATGATCAGCGAACTCCTCACCATAGTTACCGTATTTAAACGCTTGGTTTTCAAATGTTTCTATTCGTGGCTTACCGATAAGATCACGCCACATTTGTATACAAGGCTTATTGGCTTTTACGGCTAATTCATCAACAAAATTGCCAATACCAAATGCATGTTGAATGTTACACACAGAACGCATCCAACCGATACGGGTATGTGCCTCAGCTTTTACTGCTTCCAACTGAATATGCTCCAGCGCGAATGGTACATCGCTAAAGCCTAAATCTAACTCACCAGCTGACGGATATTCTACGCCCTCAGCAAATGTTGAACTAATAGACGGAAAACCTGTACGCGCTAACAACGCGATCGGCATATTGTTGCTATCAAGTTTTGCCTGATACAGTTGCGCACTAATTGCATGGTAATAACTATTTTGAATTTCATCTTCGCGGCTCCAACACACCTTAATAGGTTTGTTTAACTTTTGCGATAAAATAGCTGCTTCTACGCTAAAATCAGGTTTGGATTTACGTCCAAAACCACCGCCCAATAAGGTCACATTAACTGTCACTTGCTCTTCTTTAAGCCCTAATGCTCCGGCTACATTCTGTTGGGTGCTTTGCGGTGTTTGACTAGATGCCCATAATTCACAACCATCGGCCGTCACATTGGCCGTTGCAACTGGCGGTTCCATCATGGCGTGGGTTAAGTAAGGAACGGTGTACACTGCATTAACGGTTTGCTCTGCTGGCCAGTCAGTTATCGAATCACCGAGTTGGCGTATCACTTTACCCGATTGGTTAACTCGCTCGATCAAACCGTTGAGGTAAGTGTCAGAATCATGGCGATCATTTACCGATTTAGACCAGGTAATCGCTAATGCTTTGCGCGCTTCAATCGCGCTCCAACTGTTGGTGGCAATCACAGCAACACCACCTAAAGGTTGAAATAATGGTGCACCTTTAGGCACTGGCAAGGTAATAATATCAATCACGCCGGCAATACTGCGGGCTTTAGTGTCATCCACACTGACCACATCACTGCCTAACACTGGCGGGCGAGTAATGCTGGCATACAACATGCCATCGAGCTTAATGTCATAACCATATATTGCTTTACCCGTTAGCATCCCATCCATATCGACAATAGTGTGCGACTTACCGATATGAGTAAAATTACTGGCCTTTTTTAACACCACAGAGTCTAATTCTGGCATTGGCAATGTCGACGCTACTAGTGCTAAATCGCCATAAGCAAGGCTTGTGTTGCTGCCTTTGTGATGCACTTTATGAGCTTTGGCATATACATCAGCAGCAGGCACTTTCCATTGTTGTGCAGCCGCTTGTTCTAACATAGTACGGGCGGTAGCGCCCATTTGGCGCATGCGATGGTAATGCTTACGGATACTGCGACTACCATCAGTATTTTGGCTGCCATAACGTTTATCGGCTAAGCCTTGCACCACCACAACCTTATCCCAATCAGCTTCTAATTCATCTGCTAAAATTTGCGGAATACCGGTTCGAATACCTTGACCCATTTCAGAGCGATGGCAGGTTAAATAAACTTTGTTGTCTTCACCAATCGCGACAAATAGATTCATTAAGGCTTGTTTGTCTTGTGCCAGCGCCATTGGGCTCCACGCTAAACTGGATGTGCCGAGGGCTAAACCACCGCCAACAGCACCAAATAGTTTAAGTACATGGCGGCGACTGATATTTTCAACTGCGGTAAATGTGGTCATGGTTATGCCTCCGAAGCCGATTTTATCGCCGCTTTAATTCGCGGATAAGTACCACAGCGACATATATTGCCCGACATTGCATCGTCAATTTGTGCTTCAGAAGGCTTAGCTGTCGTTTTTAATAATGCAGCTGCAGACATCAATTGCCCCGCCTGACAATAACCACATTGAGGCACATTGTGCTCCACCCAAGCTTGCGTTAACGTTTCGGCTTCAAGGCCTTCAATGGTGGTGACTTGCTTGCCTTGTACTTGCTTTAAACTGGTTAAACAACCGCGCATTGGACTGCCGTCAACATGAATCGTACATGCGCCACATAAACCTGCACCACAACCAAATTTAGTGCCAGTTAAACCAAGTATGTCACGCAAAGCCCACAGCACGGGCATATTAGGATCGGCATCAAGGGTAAAATCCTTACCATTGACCATTAACTTTTGTGTTGGGGTTGTCATAATCATTCCTTAATTAGGGCCTACTATTTAATTCATTTGATCTAACCAACGAGCTAAATCAGCCGGGGTATCAATATCAAATTGGCCTTGTTCCATATTGAGAATATTCAAACTGTTGTTTTTATCATGCCGCTTTAAGATACTTTTAGCGCCTTTATCACCTTCAATCGACATTAATGCAGCAAAATCTTCTGCTAAAAATATAGCTGGCACACCAAGACTTTGCTGATAAAACGCACAGCTGGTTTGACCATTATGGCAATAAGCATCAATCAAACGCGCATAATCATCAGCAGGTATTGCCACTTGATCGGCAAGCGCAAGGAGCAGAGCATCGGCATTTTGATCAACAGCATATTGAGCAGCATGTTTAACTGAGCTCGATAAGCCTAATGACCAATCATGATTAATTATTCGGTGTATTACAGCGGTTATCGCCATCACTTCGTCATTAAGATGTGCACCCAGTACAACCGCAGGAGCGGTAATACCTGCAACGGTTGTCACTTGGTTTAAGGTTGCAATACTGTGGGCCAACAAGGTGTTGCCCCCCTGTACTTTAGCGGTTATTTTACTGCCATTAAATCGGCTACTAGCACCCGCAGCTAAAATGACCGTGACAATATTCGGTTTCAATTTCAGCATGGAACCACCACTACAGCATTACAGTATCAAGACTGGTGAGCTTACTGTTATAAAGCACACCATGGCACTGAGATAACATACTTAACGCGACCGAACCGGGAAGTTCACCGCCTAACGCAAGCCCTGCAGGCGCAGAGAAATAGCCACTAAAATCATTTAAGCTGAGTTCAGCCATTGCTAACACTTTATCTCGACGATGTGCGGGTCCGAGTAACGAAATGTACGCTAAAGGCAATGCTTGCAATACTTTGAGAGTCTTAGCGTCAATTTGCAAATTATGACTCATTAAAAATGCAGCATCTAAATCAACGAGTATATTGCTAGCCACATTGGCCGTCGGTTGTTTGATTATTTGACAGCCTGGAAAGTCATAGGTACGCGCATAAGCGGTACGTTCGTCAAATATGGTGACTTTCCACCCCATTGTTTGCGCAATTTGTGCGACAGGTTTGGCGTCTAATCCACCGCCAAAAATACCAATATGCACTGGTGGGCGCAGCGGTATTTGCAACAAGGTACAATCTTGGTCGGTCACTTTTTGAGTTTTACTATTGAGGGTAATAGGTGTAGTCGAATGATTTGTTTGCTCAATAAATTGGCCTGATAACTGGTGACTGGGTACACCATCACCGGCAATATTTAGCTGATAGATACCATTATCACCACGCATTAAGGCATCATGTACATGCAGTAATCCCAAGTAATTATTAGCTTTATTGAGTGACACCATCATAATGTTAACGATACCACCACAACCAAGCTGATAACTGGTATCAGACTCATCGGTCGCATCGTAAGTTAATTGGATAACCTGCTGGGTTTGAATCGCTCGTTGGGCATGACGACGAAGATCGGCTTCAAGGCAACCTCCGCTTAACATACCTAAACTTTTCCCCATGGGGTGAAATAACATTATCGCGCCAGGCTTGCGGTAAGATGATCCCTGTACTTGAGTTAAAATGGCTATAACCCAGTCTTCTTGATAAGTAGGTAACCAGGAATCGAGTAAATCAACAAGATGTTGAATCATGAGAACTGTCCATCATAATAAACGCAGTCTCTTAAGCTAACAGACTGTCTTTACAATGCAAAGAATCAATCGTTCAACTTGTCAAAAAATAACCTCAATAACCTGATTACATAACAAATTATTAATCAAATAACTGATCAGCAACAAAGGGATTGTGCTGGCGCTCATCAGCAAACGTCGACATGGGGCCATGGCCGGGAATAAAATTAATATTCTGTCCTAATGGCCACAGTTTAGTGGTAATAGAATGAAGTAAATCTTGATGGTTAGATTGCGGAAAATCGGTACGACCAATTGATCCCCTAAAAAGCACATCCCCCACCCACGCTAAATTAGCCGCTTTATCATAAAAAACAATGTGCCCTGGCGTATGGCCTGGACAATGAAGCACCTGTAAATGCTGTTCACCCACATTCACTTCATCACCTTCATGTAAATATTGATTGGGTTCGAAGGCTTCAACACGTGGAAATCCAAAATTCTGGCTTTGTTTGACTAAATTATCTAACCAAAATTTATCAGCAATGTGTGGACCAATAATGGGAATTGCTAATTTTTTTGATAATGCTGCAGCACCACCAACATGATCAATATGCCCATGAGTTAATAGTATTTTTTCAACACTCAAGCCGAGTTTAGTCACTTCAGCTAAAACCCGTTCAATATCACCTCCAGGATCAACAATCGCGGCCTTTAAGGTCTTTTCACACCAAATGACACTACAATTTTGTTGAAAAGGCGTTACCGGGATGATTTGATACTTCATCAGCAACCTCGTCCTTTAATAAACAATCCGTTAATTATCGGTTAATTCTACAGATGCAGATTTGATCTAGATACCTATTTAATATGAACTCGTGATAAGAGATGTCAATATAATGATAAAGATCAAAAACCTTAATCATTATCTCCTATCAAACTTGTCATTTATTTTACGACACAACACGGGCATCTACAGCTTCATAACGACATCAATAGCGAGTTAATTCTACATAGTTAACAACACTAGGCTGTTTGAGAGTCGTTTATTTATTTCAAGTTAAGGATATTTAGCATGACGGCCATCGAATTACCGATTGTTAATCGTTAAAATGCCCATAAAATAGTACAACTCGCGTCTATATCCGTACTCACATATAATACCCATCAACAATAGCATCTATTTGGTATTACCACTCATCACGACAGAATAGGCATTATATGCACATTGATCTTACTTTATCAGACATCGTTGCCCGTAAACATTTTTTCTCGGTGCCACTCGATTACCAACAAAGTCCCAGTAAGCAAATTACGGTTTTTGCACGTGAAATTGTTAGCGTTGAAAACCAACATAAAAAACTGCCTTATTTAGTTTACTTTCAAGGTGGGCCTGGGTTTGGTGCTGTTAGACCTATGGACAATAGCGGCTGGATAAAGCGTGCGTTAACCGAGTACCGCATATTGCTACTAGATCAACGTGGCACAGGATTATCAACACCGGTTAATGCCACCAGCTTAAGTTACATGAGTGCCACAGACCAAGCTGACTATTTAAGTTTTTTTCGCGCCGACAATATTATTCGCGACGCGGAGTATATTCGCGCCAAATTGTCACCAGACGAACCTTGGACCATTTTAGGCCAAAGCTTTGGCGGCTTTTGTGTATTGCATTATTTATCTGCTGCGCCAGAAGGGTTAAAAGAGGCTTATATTACAGGTGGGGTACCATCACTGAGTCGCCCAGCAGATGAAGTATACCAAGCAACATATCAACGCGTTATCGCCAAAAACAATGACTTTTTCAAACGTTTTAGCGACGCTAGAATGCTGGCAGATAACTTAGCGAAATACCTTTATGAAAACAAAGTCTATTTGGCGACAGGCGAGCAATTAACGGTAGAAATGCTGCAATTACTCGGTATCAATATTGGTATGGAACAAGGGCCTGAAGCCGTTTATTACTTGCTCGAACAAGCGTTAATCGAAACACCTCACGGCGTTGACGTTAATCCACTTTTTTTACATCAATTTAGTCAATTTCTGAGCTACAACAGCAACCCCATTTTCGCCTTAATGCACGAATCGATTTATTGTCAACAGAATGCGTCATCTTGGGCAGCTCATCGAGTGAGAGAACAGTTTACGCAATTTACTTATCAGCCAACTAAGCCGTTATTGTTTACCGGTGAAATGGTTTATCCATGGATGTTTGCCCAATTTGAGCAACTTATACCACTACAGCAAGCGGCGGAACTTCTGGCGGCGAAAAAAGACTGGCCAACATTGTATAACCTTGAAAAGCTGTCAAACAATAATGTCCCCGTGGCGGCTGCAATCTATAGCGAAGATATGTTTGTTGAAATGCAATACAGCTTAGAAACCGCTAAACAGGTGAACAACCTCAAGTATTGGCTCACATCGGAATATGAACACAATGGCATTCGGATGGATGGCGAACGTATTCTCGACAAATTAATTAGCCTAAATCGCGGCCACGACTTACGTTAGTCAACACGTTACATGAAACCCAAAGGGGCAGAAGATATTATCTTATACCAATCTCATTAAATATCTGGTCAATTCAGAGTCTCTCAGGTTTTTCAATTCAAGGCACATTGATGTAGAAATGGTTGTTGCCTTTTAAATCGATGTAACACAGAAGTGGAATACCTGAGAGACGCCATTCTGGCGGGTTTCAAAGTCCTTT
>NZ_JBSQBN010000011.1:0-61439 GCF_053850585.1 Shewanella sp. A22 | reverse complement strand
AAGGCACATTGATGTAGAAATGGTTGTTGCCTTTTAAATCGATGTAACACAGAAGTGGAATACCTGAGAGACTCCATTCTGGCGGGTTTCAAAGTCCTTTATGCTTCGTTAGATGCTTTAAAAATACCACTGCATGGTCTATTTTTTTCCATAAAAAATAACACATTGCCACCATCCATGGCGGTCAGATACTGGAGGTAGAGTAACGCAGGAGCTTGTTACCGAGGATCACTATTCGCTTCAATCATCTGCCTTGCCTACAGCACTTTGAACTCCAGCTGAAAGATCACATATTTAATAGGATTGGTATTATATATTCTACTGATATATTTAACTTTTATTTATTCGTGTTTCCCCCTGAAACTGGTACTGCCAAAAACCAACTTATTAGACACAATTTTTTGAGGTAGAAGAGTTTACTACCATCAATGGAGACTTTTCAGCGCAAGGTATCGCATCCCCTTTGCACGTAAACCATTTATCAACTATTTAACGATGCTTAATGCAGCTAAAGCGCCAACACAAAAATATTGGTTAATATATAAACAGCCTACTTAATAATTCAACATGCCATAACCGTTCACATTGTCATCCACCACATCAAGCATGCAAGCGTCATTTTAATAACCTCGCTGACGCCTCATAACAGTGATTAGGACTGATATCATCTTCGGTTTATGCCTCATGTACATGTGAAAAAAGTCATGTCTATTTTGTTTATCAATAGATTGCGATGTTAATCATTGATCACGTTTCCTATTTTTTTTGTTGCACTTTATTTAAAACTCACTTACGTTAAACAAATGTTTGGTATGCAAACATTTGTTTGCTAAATGGATAGTGAGATCACTCATATGACGGAACGCGAGTTAGAAATCTTAGCATTACTCAAGCAAGACCCCTTAATGCCGCAACAAGATATGGCCGATAAATTAAACATGAGCCGATCCGCTGTCGCCGGACATATTATGAATCTAACCAACAAAGGCATCATTCGTGGTAAAGGCTATATTTTGGCCGAAGCGCCTTATGTCGTTGTGATCGGTGGAGCCAATATGGACATTCTAGGCCGACCAGCAGGTCCGCTTAGGGTGGGTGATTCAAATCCCGGCAGCGTCAGCTGTTCACCTGGCGGTGTAGGACGTAATATTGCAGAAAACTTAGCGCGATTAGGCACAGATACTCGCTTAACCACAGCGGTAGGAAAAGACACTTACGGCCAAGAAATTATCGAACATTGTCAGCGCGCTGGCATCGATATGAAGCACACCTTGCAATTGCCAGACAGCGTAACCTCAACCTACTTGTCGGTGTTAGATGGCGAAAGCGATATGCACGTGGCCATCAATGATATGGCAATTTTAGAACGCCTGAGTGTTGATGTGCTCAAGTCTCAGCATGCTATGCTGCAACGAGCCAATGTGATTGTTGTAGATGCTAATTTATCGCAAACATCATTAGCTTACATCCTAAGTAATTACGCAGATATTCCTCTGTTCGTCGATCCCGTATCTTGTGCTAAAGCAATTAAATTAACGCCCTATCTCAGTGCCATTCATACCCTAAAACCCAACCTCAAAGAAGCCGAGCAACTCTCAGGGATCACAATTACAGATCACGACCAACTGCCCGAGTTAGCCAATTGGTTTCATGCTCAAGGGGTCGAACGAATTTTTCTAAGCCTGGGCATTGATGGGGTATTCTTCAGCGATAAGCAGGAACAAGCCCTGCTACCTGCTATTCCCATTTCTATGGTTAATGCCAATGGCGCCGGCGATGCTTTTTTAGCTGGCCTAGCCCATGGTTTTATTCAAGATTGGTCAACTCGAAAATCGACCGAGTTTGCCATGGCCGCTGCGGTAGTGGCCTTATCCGATATCGCAACGATTAATCCCAATATGTCTGAAATATCAGTCAATCGAGTTATCAAGGAGTCATTATGTTAAACCAGTACCTAGATATCAACCCTGAAGTCAAAGCAGCATTGGATGCCAAGCGACCTGTAGTGGCACTAGAATCAACCATTATTTCTCACGGTATGCCATATCCGCAAAATGTAGAGACAGCGCTTAAAGTTGAACAAATCATTCGTGATAATGGTGCAGTACCTGCAACCATCGCAATCCTCAATGGGCGACTCAAAGTGGGGATGACCCATGAAGAGATTGAGTATTTAGGTAAAGCTGGCCAAGCAGTGATTAAAACCAGCCGTCGTGACATTCCATTTATTGTGGCACAAAAAGCGGATGGCGCGACAACGGTAGCATCAACCATGATTTTGGCTGCGATGGCTGGGATTAAAGTATTTGCAACTGGTGGCATCGGTGGTGTACATCGTAGGGCACAACAAACGTTTGATATCTCAGCCGACTTGCAAGAATTAGCCAATACTAACGTAGCGGTGGTCTGTGCTGGAGCTAAATCCATTTTAGATATTGGTTTAACGTTAGAATACTTAGAAACCCAAGGCGTCCCTGTTATTGGTTATCAAACCGATATGCTACCCGCCTTCTACACCCGCGAAAGCGATTTTCATGTCGACTATCGTCTCGATGAACCTAAGCAAATTGCCGCTGCGATGACAGCGAAATGGCAAATGGGATTAAAAGGCGGAATGGTTATTGCAAATCCAATCCCTGCACAATACGCGCTAGACAAAACAATGATCGATCACGTGATTAAAGATGCGGTTGCCGAGATGAATGAAAAAGGTATCTCGGGTAAAGCCTCGACCCCTTTCTTATTGTCAAAAGTAGCAGAAAAAACGGCAGGGAGCAGCTTAGCGGCCAATATCGAGTTGGTATTTAATAATGCCAAACTGGCCTCAAAAATTGCCTGTGAGTTATGTCAATAATCATTATTAGCTGAGTAATAATAAAACATCTACAATGTATTTATGCCGATAACTTAAGTTGATCGGCATTTTTATTTCTAACATCAGCTTATTATATATTCATGGTACTGAGCGTAATATTGAAGACAATCAATCTAATCTTCTTCATTGTGCAGTAGGGCTAGTCTCATGACATCTCGGTTCATTCTGTGCGCCACAGACTGAATATTAAGCATTTTAATACTCAAATATCGATGCCAAGCTGTCGTATTATCTCACTTTTATTATTCTACTCGACAGCATATTCTTGTGATGAATGTTATTCTCCCAGATGGCACCTAACGCCTCTTAATCCATTACAGAAATCCGACTAGAAACGCGCTTCAAAGAGCGGAAGTCGAGCAGGTGCTTAGCAATAAATCAGAATCGTTGCAGCTAGGCTTCGGCAGGTGGTGAAAAAGCGATAACAGGCGATGACAAGCCTAGCCACTAGAATCTATTTCACTGCTGTCGCTTGCTCTCAATTTAAGCTCTTAGTCACGACGCTATCCCTAGAAGCGCAGCGCTCTATCCGCAAAGTAGCCTAGCACTAGAACCTAAATAACGAGAACCTCGCAAAATTTCACAACCACTGCTAAGTTAATTACCGTACTTAATACAATTCACCCAAAATTCAATTAAAGGACTAACCATGCAGATCATCCACCATGGAGCGGTAAACGGTGTAACAGGATCCTGTCATCAGTTGGATGTGAATAATCACAGCCAGCACGCCAGCAGTTATCTTATCGATTGCGGTCTGTTTCAAGGCGCCGAAACAGCAGGGAAAAGTTCAGCAGACCAACTGCAAATAGACTTCCCTATCGACAATATCAAAGCGCTCATTATTACCCATTGCCATATCGACCATGTAGGTCGTATACCTTATCTTCTGGCAGCAGGATTTGAGCAACCTATCTATGCAACAACCGCTACCGCGGCACTATTACCACTGGTAATAGAAGACGCCTTAAAAGTGGGTGTGACGCGCGACCCTAAATTGATCCAGGCATGTATCAATCGCCTTCAAAAACTGCTTGTATCAGTCGATTATGGCCAATGGATAACCTTACCAATAAACAAACCAACAGCCATATCTTCGACAGAAAGCTCTAAAGATACCTCAGCAGAAAAAACCGTCACAGCAATTATGTATCACAAAGCAAAGCTTAAATTTAAACCTGCTGGACACATTCTTGGTTCTGCCTATGTTGAAATAGACTTGATTGGCCCTAAAAATCGCCATCGGGTCGTTTTCTCGGGTGATTTAGGTGCAACCTATGCCCCCTTACTTGCTAGCCCTAAAAGTCCGTATCGAGCTGATACCTTAGTCATTGAATCCACTTACGGAGATAAAAACCATCAAGGCCGCAAAGATCGCAGCAAACAACTCAAAAGTATTATCGAAAGCGCCGTAAAAGATAATGGTGTGGTACTCATTCCTGCATTTAGTATTGGTAGAACCCAAGAGTTACTGTACGAATTTGAGCACATTATCTACCGCAATAAACACAATCCAGTATGGCAAAATATTGACATTATCGTCGACTCCCCCATGGCCGCTAATTTCACCCAAAAATATCGTCAGTTCAAATCATTATGGGACAACGAAGCCAAAAATAAGCTAGCGCAAGGCCGCCATCCACTCGACTTTAACCAGCTCATCACCGTAGATAGCCACCAAGAACACTTATCGGTCATCAACTACCTCGATTCAACCCACAAACCTGCCATTATTATCGCCGCATCTGGCATGTGTACCGGCGGTAGGATCACCAACTACCTCTGTCGATTTTTACCCAATCCCACCACCGACATCCTCTTTGTTGGCTATCAAGCCAAAGGCACCACAGGGCGAGACATACAAACATACGGTCCACAAGGTGGCTACGTTTATATCAACGAACAAAAGATAGATATCAAAGCCACCATCCACACCATCAGCGGTTACTCTGCCCATGCCGACCAACACAACCTCATCAACTTCGTAAAGCGCATGCACCACAAACCTAGCCATATCATAATCGTCCACGGCGACAATGAAGCCAAACAAGCACTGGCAAAAGAATATAGGAAACTAATACCTACGGCAGAAATCGTTATCGGTAAGGAATGATAAAGATAGATGGCAAGCGGTGAAAGACGATAACAAGCGGTGGCGAGCAGAAAAAGATAGATGGCAAGCGGTGAAAGACGATAACAATCGATGACAAGTGATAAATAGCGGTTGCGGTCGGGAATATAAAGGAGGATGAAGTGAAATTTAAAAATTTAGAGGTTTGGCAACTGAGTTATCAACTATCTTGTGCTATTTATCATCAGACCAAAGATCTTCAAGATTGGGGATATAAAGATCAGATAACACGTTCAGGCTTATCTGTTCCATCAAATATTGCAGAGGGTATTGAAAGGCAAAGTAACAAAGAACAAGTTCAGTTTATGTATATTGCTAGAGGTTCATTAGCAGAGTTAATGACCCAGTTAATGATTGGCAGAGACATCAACTATCTGGACCCTGAGTTTGTTGAACAACAATTACAGCAAGCAAACAAAATATCAGCAATGCTCGCTGGATTAATTCATAAAATAAAAAATAGATAATAAAAGAGGTAAAATCGATGACAAACGATATAAAGCGGTAACCAACGGTGAAGAACGATGACAATCGAAAATGCATGACAAAAAAAGACAAAGCTTGTTATCACCTGCCACTGCTTATTATTATCTCAGCTTTAACCGCTTGTCACCGTTTGCTATCATCTCAGCCTTAATCGCTTGAAACCGCTTGCTATCATCTCAGCCCCAACACGCTTGTCATCGTCTCAGCTCTTTAGCGATGTGCTCTGCTTGAGCTTGTGACATTTCTGGATCAGTAGACTCAACCATTACGCGAATGAGTGGCTCGGTGCCAGATTTACGCAATAATACTCGGCCGTTTTCGGCAAGTACTGCTTCAGCTTCAATTACAGCTTGTTTTACGACTTCTGATGCTAATATCTCGTTAGCATTATTAGCGGTTAGACGCACGTTAAGCAGCACTTGTGGCAACTTGTTCATACCCGAAACCAGTTCTACCAACGACTGCTTAGAATGTAATATCGCTTGTAACACTAATAACGATGCAACCACCCCATCACCAGTCGATGCATGGTCAAGATGTAATATGTGCCCAGAACCTTCGCCACCAATACGCCATCCTGTCGCTTTTAATTGTTCAACAACATAACGGTCGCCCACTTTGGCACGTTTAAATGGAATATCCATCTCTTTTAACGCAAGCTCAAGGCCAAGGTTAGACATTAATGTACCAACCACACCGCCATTTAATAAACCTTGCTGTTTAGCCGCCTTGGCAAGAATGTATAAAATTTGGTCGCCATCCACAACATGACCATTGCGGTCAACAAACATCACGCGGTCTGCGTCACCGTCAAGTGCAATACCTAAATCAGCCTCATGTACCATCACCGCGGTTTGTAAGCTGTCTAAATGGGTTGCGCCACAATGGTCATTAATATTGGTACCATTGGGTTTGTCATTAATGCTGATAACTTCTGCACCTAATTCACGATACACATTCGGGGCAATATGGTAAGCAGCACCATTGGCACTATCGACTACAATTTTAAGTCCTGCTAAGGTTAAATCTTTAGCAAATACGCCTTTACAAAACTCAATATAACGACCCGCGGCATCGTTAATCCGGCGCACTTTACCCAAATGTTCAGACGCAACACATTCCATCGCATTATGATTCAGGGCTCGATCTAACAATGCTTCAATCGCAAGCTCTTGCTCATCATTAAGCTTTGTACCTGAATTAGAAAAAAACTTAATCCCATTATCATAAAAAGGATTATGGGATGCACTAATCACCACACCGGCATCGGCTCTAAACGTCGACGCTAAATACGCAACAGCAGGCGTTGGCATTGGGCCAACAAGTGCCACGTTTACCCCTGCGGCCGATAACCCAGCCTGAATTGCCGACTCAAACATATAGCCACTACTGCGTGTATCCTTACCTATCAACACTTCTTGAGTACCCGTTGAGGCTAATACTTTGCCGGCAGCCCAACCTAACTTCATCGCAAAGTCAGGCGTAATAGGAAATTCCCCCACCTTCCCACGCACACCATCGGTGCCAAAATACTTACGAGACATAAAAACTCCAAAAATAAAAAAATGCGCATGCGCAGGTTCTAGGAACTCGCAAGCTCGCCTGAGAGCGGACTGCGTCCTGCTAGATTCTATCAGCGAAGCGCCCGAACAGTGACGAAGTCACGCCCTAGCAACCGCAGGCGCCCTATTATTAACATCTATCAGCAAAGCGTCCTCGAAGACCGAAGGTCGTCCTAGCAGCGGAGCGCTCTAGGCTCCTAGGCCCTAGGCTAAAGCAAAAAAACCAACTACAAAGAGTTGGTTTTGATGTTACCAAAAAAATTTTTTTACTGTTCAAGCATAATTTTTTCAATGCTTTGCTTAAAATCAGCACCCAACTTAGCGTCACGTAAGCCATATTCAACAAAAGCATTCATATAACCGAGTTTATCACCACAATCATGCGACTTACCGGTCATGTTGAATGCTTCAACGGTATCTTGTTCAATCAGCATATCAATCGCGTCAGTTAACTGAATTTCATCACCTGCACCCGCTGGTGTTTTAGCAAGCAATCGCCAGATCTTTTCAGATAATACATAGCGGCCAACAACCGCTAAATTAGACGGTGCTTCACCAACATCAGGCTTTTCAACCATTCTTTTGATTTTAGCTGAATCACCCGGTGTTATCTCAACACCGTTACAATCGGCTATGCCGTATTTATTAACGTCAGATTCAGGTACAGGAGCAACCATAATTTGGCTCGCAAATGTCGCTTTGTAACGCGCTATCATCGCAGCTAAGTTTTCTGTTTTTTGATTAGCAGTGTATTCATCTAACACAACATCAGGTAGCACGACCGCAAAAGGGTTATTACCAATACAAGGGTAAGCACATAGTACCGCATGACCTAACCCTTTAGCTTCGCCTTGACGCACATGCATGATGGTCACATCTTTAGGACAAATCGCTTGTACTTCTTCAAGTAGTTGACGTTTTACGCGTTTCTCTAAAGTAGATTCAAGCTCGTAGGATTTATCAAAGTGGTTTTCTATCGCGTTTTTACTGGCATGGGTAACGAGCACAATTTCTTTCACACCGGCAGCCACACACTCATTAACAATGTATTGAATTAACGGTTTATCAACTAAAGGCAACATCTCTTTCGGAATGGCTTTGGTCGCTGGCAACATGCGAGTGCCTAAACCTGCAACTGGAATAACTACTTTCATTTTAAATCCTAGTAAAAATGAGCCCAATCAAAGATTGGGCTCTGGCCAACAATTAATTAGCGGAGAAATATTAAAGAAACAAAGAAGTCCTGATAATCAAAAAATTAAGATACAAGGTTAATGACTTTCTTAGCCGCATCAGAGTTTTTAGCCTTTTGCTGATAAACTAAATCGCAAATACCATCTGTTGGCGCAAAACCTGTAGGTGTCTTAAGTAAAATATCGCGAATGGCTTCATGATTAAACTGATGACAAGCCAAATCTAAACGGTCTAAAATTACAGAATACTCAGCCCATGTTAAATACAACTCATTTGCTGTCATAATGCGTTCATGTTCGGTCCCAGTGACATCATCGCCAATAAGCAGTTCTTCGTATAATTTCTCACCTGGGCGTAATCCACTGAACTCGATAGCAATATCGCCCTCAGGGTTTTTCTCACTACGAACTTCATAACCACTTAAACGAATCATTTTTTTAGCTAAATCAACAATTTTAACCGACTTGCCCATATCCAGTACAAATACATCACCGCCCTTACCCATAGCACCTGCTTGGATCACTAACTGAGATGCTTCAGGTATCGTCATAAAAAAGCGGGTAATTTCGGGGTGGGTAACCGTTACAGGGCCACCATTAGCAATTTGAGTTCTAAACAAAGGCACAACCGAACCCGATGAACCGAGCACATTGCCAAACCTAACCATACAAAAACGGGTTTTATTATTTTCACGTGACAATGCCTGTAAAACGAGCTCGGCCATTCGCTTAGTAGTGCCCATTACATTCGTTGGACGTACCGCTTTGTCTGTTGAAACCAACACAAATGTTTCAACCTTTGCCGCTATAGCTGCCCTAGCGGTATAAAGAGTACCAAACACGTTATTGCGAACACCTTCAACGACATTGTGCTCTACTAGAGGCACATGCTTATAAGCTGCAGCATGGTAAACCGTTTGCACACCAAACGACTCCATAACCGCTTGCACACGGTTTTCACGCTGTACTGAACCCATGATAGGAAGAATTCTGACATTTAAACTGAGCTCTTTAGCCGTTGCATTTAATTCACGATCTATGGCATACAAAGCAAACTCAGATAACTCAAAAAGCACTAACTTTTTAGGTGACTGTTTCAAGATCTGTCGACATAGCTCCGAACCTATAGAGCCTCCGGCACCAGTGACCATAACCACTTTGTCTTTAATATTGGCAGACAAAAGATCTTCGCGAGGATTCACGGCATCACGCCCCAGTAAATCATCGATTTCGACTTCTTTAATATCACTGTAAAGCTTAGTCCCATTAACTAAATCAGCCATCGCAGGAATGGTTAATATCTGAATAGCCAAAGGTTCTAACCGAGTCAATATCGCCTGACGTTTGGCACGAGTAGCGCTTGGCATTGCAAGTAGCACTTTAGTGACTGATTTTTGCTTAATCAACTTACGAATAATGGAAGGTGAATGAACATGAACCCCTTGTATAACCGTACCATGTAAGCACACATCATCATCGACAAAAGCAAAAGGATGATATTCATGGCTTTGAACCAACGACGTTAATAATTGGCGGCCACTCACGCCAGCACCATAAATGATCACTGGTTCACCAGTACGTTTCATCCCAGAACCAACAATGGAGCGTACAATTGTTCTCGAACCGCCAATAAAAACTAATGAAAAAGCGGCATATATTAACGGGACTGTGCGAGGGATATTAGCTTCAGCATAAAAAGAAACTAATACTAATGTAATGGTTGAAACCGCAACCCCAATGACAATGGCAACAAGAGCTTGTAATCCCATGTAACGCAGCACCGCTCGGTAAAGGCCTAATTTGGCAAATAACACTAGACTTATAGGAAGAACGATTGAAATGACCATCCAAAAAGTAGCATTGCTCAACACGCTGATATCATCGAGTCGGACCAATAGAGCGGCCCAAAAAGCAGAAACTAAAAAAAATGAATCAACAAATAAACTTACCAACCGTTTCTGAGGACGAGGTAAAGAGAAAATACGTTGCAAAAAATCCATTTCGCGCTCCAAATTAATAACATTCATAATAATAAAAAATCTTATCTACATAAAAGCTTGTATAACCAGTCAAAACATCGAGTTTAACACGAGTGTACATTATTGATAAAAGTTATATGATAGTGAAAAGACATATCAGCACAATATTCAATAAGACATTGGCTGATATAGGCTTGATCATGACAAAGCAAGAAAAATTGATGAGACAAATTACCTAGCAAGTAGGATACATTGAGACAAAATTATCATAGTGGACGCCAAACCAAATCGAGCATTGACCAATAGATAGCAGTCAATGGTCTACTTGTTGTAGAACTCACGATACCATTTCACAAACTCAGCAACACCTTCTTTTACGCCGACTCTTGGTTTGTAACCCGTTGCTTCAAATAAATCTTCGACATCAGCATAGGTCTGGTAAACATCCCCTGGCTGCATCTCTCGGAAGTTTTTCTTAGCTTCAATGCCTAACTCATCTTCAATAGCTTTGACAAAGCCCATCAGATTAATCGGTGAACCATGCCCTATGTTATAAACAGAATAAGGCGCAGAGCTGGTCGCTGGTGAACCTTTTTCGACAGTCCAAGATTTATCACGTCTTGGTATGACATCAGCAATTCGAACCACACCTTCAACAATGTCATCGACGTGAGTAAAATCACGCCACATATCACCATTGTTATTGATGTCTATTGTTTCACCATCTAAGATCTTCTTGGTAAAGATGAACGGTGCCATATCAGGACGCCCCCAACTGCCGTAAACCGTAAAGAAGCGAAGCCCAGTAGTAGGAATATCATACAAATGCGAATAGCTATGCGCCATCAACTCATTAGACTTTTTGGTCGCAGCGTAAAGTGAAACAGGATGGTCAACGCTATCTGAAGTTGAAAATGGGGTTTTACCATTTAAGCCATATACAGAGCTTGAGGATGCATAAACTAAATGTTTCACTTTGGTGTGGCGGCAACCTTCTAAAATATTCAAATGCCCAACAAGATTGGAGTCTGCATAAGCATGTGGATTTTCAATTGAATATCGAACACCAGCTTGCGCGGCCAGATGTATAACGCGGTCAAACATTTCACTTTCAAATAATTGCTTAACAGACTCTCTATCAGCAATATCTAATTCAACTAAACGAAAGTTGTTGTGCGCGATTCGTTTTAAACGTGCATATTTTAAATTAACGTCATAATAATCATTGATATTATCAACACCAATAATCTCATGTCCCGCTGCGACTAACTTTTCGACTACAGCACTACCTATGAAGCCAGCTGCGCCAGTAACTAAATATTTCATAAACGTCTCGAAACTTATATTAAAGTACTAATCTGAACCAAAAAGATCACGAGTATAAACTTTATCACTAACATCGCGTATTTCATCAACCATCCGGTTTGAAACAATGACGTCACAAGACGCTTTAAACTCTTCTAAATTCTTAATAACTTTTGAATGAAAGAATTCATCTTGCTCAAGCACTGGTTCATAAACGACAACTTCAATACCTTTAGCTTTCAAACGTTTCATAATTCCTTGGATACTTGATGCTCTAAAGTTGTCAGAACCCGACTTCATAATTAAGCGATAAATGCCAACACGATTGGGATTACGCTTCAAGATACTACTTGCAATAAAGTCTTTACGAGTGGTATTGGCATCAACAATTGCTCCAATAATACTGTTAGGGACATCAGCATAGTTTGCACGAAGCTGTTTAGTATCTTTAGGTAAACAGTATCCACCGTAACCAAAAGAGGGGTTGTTGTAATGAGAGCCTATTCGCGGATCTAAACCAACACCTTCAATAATTTGACGCGCATCTAAACCATGTGATTCAGCGTAAGTATCTAACTCATTAAAGTATGCTACACGAAGTGCAAGATAAGTATTAGAGAATAATTTAACGGCTTCAGCTTCTGTTGAATCAGTAAAAAGTACTTCAATATTATCTTTTACTGCTCCTTCTACTAGTAAGTTAGCAAACACTTGCGCACGTTCAGAGCGTTCACCGACAATAATACGTGAAGGGTAAAGGTTATCATAAAGCGCCTTACCTTCACGTAAAAACTCAGGCGAAAAAATTAAATTATCACAACATAACTCTTCTTTAATTCGAGCTGTATAACCAACAGGCACAGTTGACTTGATAATCATTACAGCAGAAGGATTTATAGTCATCACATCTTTTATTACCGCTTCTACAGATGATGTGTTGAAATAATTAGTTTCAACATCGTAATCAGTAGGAGTCGCGATAATGACATATAGGGCGCTTTTATACGCAAATTCTTTATCAAGCGTAGCTTTAAAATTAAGTGATTTATTAGCTAAAAATTCCTCAATTTCAACATCGACAATTGGTGATTTTCTTTCATTAAGCATCGCTACTTTTTCTGAAACAATATCTACCGCGACAACTTCATGGTTTTGAGCCAAAAGCATCGCGTTTGATAAACCCACGTATCCGGTGCCAGCAACAGCAATTTTCATTATTAATTATCTTCCTACTAAGAATTATTTAGGCTTTACTGCGTCACCAGAACCACTGCCGGTGACTGTCATCATGATGTACTTGAAGTAATCTTTAACTGTTAAGCTATCAATCATCTGCTTATCAGTTTTGGCTAATAAAGCCGGTGTAGACATATCAATATTTTGAACCTGAGCTAAACCTGTTATTCCTGGTAAAACGTTATAAATGCCTAACGCATCACGCTCTTTAATTAACTCTTCTTGGTTAAACAAGTTAGGGCGTGGCCCCACTAAGCTCATCTCACCTTTGACTACATTAATTAATTGTGGTAACTCATCAATTTTTGTTTTGCGCAGAAAGGACCCAAGTTTAGTGATTGAAGCATTACTTGCGAGATGACTAGCGACAGATTTCGTTTCAACAGACATAGTGCGGAATTTAATAAGCTTAAAAGCCTTCTTGCTTTTTCCAACACGAATTTGCACAAAAATAGGCGAACCAGTATCAAACATGCCTATAATGGTGACAACAAGTAAAATAGGCCATAAAAGTAATAAGCCAAAGGAGGCTGCTAAGAAATCGATAAAACGGATCATTTTTTATTCTCAGAAAGTGAAGCCATTGCTTGCTCCATTGTATAAGGAGGAACCCATCCTAACACTTCTTGGGCATTAGATGAGTCAACTTGTAAGTTTCCTAATAGCTGTTCAGCCATTGCATTTTTTCCAACGAGTCGAGCTACTAAGTACATAAGACTAACAGGAACAGGTAGCTGAATTAACTTTTTATTTAGACCTTTAGCAATTGCATTAGTGAATTCCTTGATAGAAACTGTTTCGCCATCTGAAGCAAGAAAAGTATGCCCTGCTGCATTGGGCGCGTTCACACATGTTATTAGCAAATCAGCTAAATTCTGAACAGAAATAAAGTCTCTCTTGTTATTGCAAGCTCCAAAAGGTAAAAAAGGCATATTTTTAACTAACTTTGTTAACAAGCCAAAATTACCTGGAGCTAGTGCACCATAAACTAAAGTTGGACGGACAATTACTACTTCAAGATCCGTCTTCTTAGCAAGATCGATTAAACCAACTTCGGCCTGATATTTAGATAGAGAATAATGATTGTTAGGTTTTTGGGGGGAATGTATTGAAAAAGATACTCGACTAGTAGAAGTTCCATAAACACCGATCGAACTAACGAATATAAAACGTCTAACACCAGCCTTTACAGCCTCTGATGCTAAATGAAGCGTGCCCTCTACATTAACAACGTTAAAATCGTCATAGGAAGCTCTATTTGTATGAGCTAATCCGGCCAAGTGTATCACAGAGTCGCAATCAACAAAAGCCCCATCCCAATCAGTATCCTTAGACAAACTATTAATCTTATAGCTATCTAAAAATGAATCGACATCATTATTACGGATCACACAACGGAATAACGAAGGTTTATTCGAAACCAAAACTCTACCAACAAAACCTGAAGCCCCAGTTAATAAAACTTTCATTACTTTGACCCTTAAAAAAATTATAGACAAAAGATAACCAACTAAAACTAAGAGCAGGCTACCAAATTCGAATTCATAGGATTAGCGTCTAATTATAAAAAAGAATTGAAACAAATTTTAATTCACTAAACCTAAAAGTAGCTGGGCTAAAGCATGAGTGATTGAATTTTAGATAAATCGTGAAAGTTTATTAAACAAAAATCCATAAAACCATCCATGTTAGCTTAACAAACGCGTCCATGCGGTTGATATTCGTTTAATAAACTTCCACTAATCAAACGAAAAGCATTCGCGATCTAACCCTACTAAAGTAGCCCTATTTAATCTAAAATCTGCAATTTTTAGATTAAACATCCAATTCGGAGTAGAGCGACAAACTACTTTAATGATTTAATTCTAAACCAAAAAATTTATAAAAAATGTCGCCAAATTAACTATAAATAAAATTCCACAAAAATGTTTTACTATAAAAAATAAAGCAGAGCATTATAAAATAAGTAAAGTGCAAGTTAGGGGTAACACTTTTAATCTAGTCACATAAAACTTATTAAAAAACCAGCAAAAAGAAACGTATACCACAATTATTTTCAAAAATTTTAAAATACCAGCTTTTGCAATAAACCGCTTTAAAATTTAGACTTACATCAGCTAAGTTAAACTATCAAGACTCTTAAAAATGCAATTTAATGCGAAAGATTACTCGGCTTGTATAAACCAATTTGTTAAATGATAAAAAAATGGATGTAGATACGTAATTAAGCAGTGTTACGCCTAGGGTCAAACTTTCTAAATATCGCGTTAAAAAACCTTTGAAAACAAACTGGAAAAATGATTCTGAAACAAGGATAAAAACACAAGAGCGCTTTATGAAGGGGCAAGCCTAATCGCAAGCTACCTTTAAAACCTATTTTACCTTGCTCATAATTCAACTTAAAATTTTGTTTTTTTATAGTGTGATAGTCAAATCGATAATAAATAAGGCTTTCACTCAAATTATGAAATCTCAAGTTGTTACTTGCTAATCTAAACCAAAGTTCATAATCCTGCCTACGCCTCAGGCTTTCGTCATATCCGCCATAATTAATGATTTCAGATTTTCTAAACATAACGCTCGGATGTATAATTGGATTGCACCATAAAGAGGCAATTATATCGCTATTATATTCTGGATTTACCTTTTCACCTGTGACATTCCCTTCAAGATCGATTACTGTCGCCCCACTCCCTAATACTGATATCTCGGGATGACTTAATAAATAAAAAACTTGTTTTTCTAACCTCTCAGGTAAAGCAGCATCATCAGTATCTAATCTTGCTATAAACTCTGCTTCGCAGAAAGAAAGCCCGTAATTAAGTGATTTAGCCAATCCTGAATTACAATCTAATTGAACAACTTTTATATCCATTTTATGTACAAATTTATTTACAACTTTTACTAGTTCGTTATTTATAGGGCCATCATAAACAACTACCACTTCAAAATTATAATAAGTTTGTTCAGATATACTTTTTAAGCACTCATAAAAAAACTTAGGTTTTTCTGCATCGTACAAAGATAAAAGAAAAGATACCTTGTGACTGTTAACTAAGCTAGGAACTACTTGCATAATAAACGCTTAATTTCCTGATGGTTATAGCCTTGACCTAAACAGAACCCATAAAAATTCATCAATTCTAACGAGGCTCGCTTCTTTACATATAAAGGTAGCAACCTATTTTTAGAGATTTTTTCGATTACATCAATAGGTACCACTTGTAAAACAACCTCGCTTAGAAACTTGTCCAAATTTATATCAAAATAAAGATCAACACCTCTTTTAGACTGTGACCAATTAAGCTCTTTAATCAAGAGACGTCTCAGCAAAATCTTATTTTCATACAGCTTAAAATCAAATTTATACTCCAAAGGCAAATTAAATACATAGTTTGCTAGGTCCTCATCAACCCATGGAAAATATACTTCGCAACCAAGTTCCTTGGCTGCAGCTCTAGTTTTTCCCATCATACATTGGTGATCATGAAATGATCCCCGAGAAAAAGCTCTAAAATCAATAAACTCTATTTCATTCATAGATTTATTTATCTTTGAAAAAAATGAATTTAAAGAAAAGCTCCCTTTCAATGGAAAAAAACATGATAAAGCGGATAAGTCACCATGCGACTCTGCAGGTGAACGTATATACCACCTTAAACCAGGCAAAGAGTTAGGCCTAAATTTCCAAAGGTTTATGAGTGACAGCTTGAAGGACTTAACTTGGTCAATCGACGGAAGATAACCAAATGTTTCATCATTGCCTAATCCATCAACTACCGCATAATCCTTAGGTGAAAAACCAGTCTCATCGAAGAAAGCACGTAAACCAAATAAAAAGAAAAGATAACCTTGATCCATTACTAGATTTGGCATTTTGTTACAGGAATTTAAAAAAACTTTTGAATCAAACTTATCGATTATTGTATCCACATCGACAAAATAAGAAGTATGACCTAACTGAGTAGCAATTTTTTTTATATACTCTTTCAATTTGTGATCATCTTTTCTTAAAAAAGTTAGTGTATCAACAGAAACTCCGGCTTTCTTGTATGCTAACGCAAGAGACATTGAGTCTTTGCCATCGCTTAATAATAGCAATGGCTTCTTACATCCGCACTTTCCCAAGGCTGTCTTTATCTTTTCTAATAAAATATATTCATCAGGTATACTATCTTGAGTATAGTGTTTTGAACTCATACGAAAAGCATATGAATTAAAACATTCGAGCCCTGCGGCGCCTACAGATAACTTTTCATTGAAACTTGTCTTACTATCACTAAAATATTTAGGGCATATCATGTGTCTAGCAAAAGTAACTAATGCTTTATTAATTTCCATTTTTGTATTCATAATTGTTACACTTCGAGGTTGTTATTTCATTATGCCTGATTCTAGTTTGAAAAAGGCACGAATTCCAGAGAAGAAAAATTTATACCTTTTTAATTTCTGATCCAAAGTTAAAATTTCAAATAGCGTAAAACACAACTTCATCAATAGCTTAAACTTTAGTTTTTTTGTGCTAACACATGAAAATATCAAACGCAACGAGTCCCTTGATCTATAGTGTAACCTGAACGGAGCACCATAAAAAAATTTATAGCCAAATAATGAAGAAAAACCATCCCCGTAATCATGAACAAGCTGAACGTCATTATTTAAACGAAAATCATATCCTTGTTGCTTGGCCCGCAAACACCACTCTGTATCCCCCAAGTTCAAGAAATAATCTTCATTAAATAATCCAACTCGACCTAAAACCTCGTATTTAATTAACATTCCTGACAATTGTGTTCTTTCAACTAATGAAAATTTATCACCATTATTTTCCGCTTTGAAAAAGCTATCGTGAATGTTTTTTCCAGCAGAGTTGACAATAGTTGGGGCTATTATTGGATAATTACTATTAATCGCATCTTCAATAAATTTAGATAATTGAACTGATGAAAAATAGCTATCTTGATCTAGGAGTAGAAAGTAATCAAATGAATTGCCAGCATACTTTATACCTGAGTTCATTGCTCCAGTAATACCTGAGTTATCCTGCGAGAGCTTTTTTACTTTATCATACTCAAAACCAACAATTTTATTATCATCAGATGAATTATCCACAAGGATAACAAGGTCGGTTTGCTCCAATAAATTAGGAAGTAGTGCTGCCAAGTTATCAATGCATGGGTTATACAGTGAAATTATCACACATATTTTTTTCTTAACAGTCACTTTAAGTACCTAACCTTTACAAAAAAATAAAACATAAAATAAAAAAACAAATTGAAAAACATTGTAGAAATCCAAATCTGAGGATTGTATATTAAGGTATAAGCGCCTATAGCCAAAATAGTATAAAAAATTAAATGGGCTTCATTTTTCAACCTAGGTCTATACTTCGCAAAGAAACCAACAAAAATACCTATAAAAATAGAAATTACGTATGAAAAATTATTGAAATAAACATAATTAAAAATGTCGAATGTAGATGACGGTCCAATATTATCCTCCAAATAAGGATAATGAATATGCATAACCTTTACGCCTAAAGAAGGGCCAGTAAGCTGCACTCCAAAAATGGAAAAAAGCCCTTTAAGTTCAAAAAACAAAATACTTAGAATATCTTCTCCGTTATATAAGTGGTCAACATAACCATTTGGCAAAGATAAAATTTGCATATCGCCTGACATCGCTAAACGTTGTACAACTAACTGTAGTGGATTTACAGTAATACCATTCGTATATAACTGATTAAAAAAAACCCCACCTAAAACAACTACAAAAAAAGTTGTCGACAAAAAGAATACTTTCTTAACCTTATCTCGGCTTAATCTAATACCAAATAGAAAGTGCACAAGATAATAAATAAAAAAATATGAAAGGAAAAACATTTTTGAACCAGACAGCAAACCTGTGACAAGTAAAATAAAAATAATAAAGTTATCAAAAAAACTAAGTTTAATTTTACTAATTACTTTAATAGTAATAAATACAATTATAAAAATATATGTAGAACTACCTAATCGACCTATTATTCCAGCCAATGGGATTGATGAAAAAACAGACCATTTACTATTTTCAAATAATGGAATCCCAAAAGCTGTATATGTGATTAAAATGGAAAAAATATAAATGTAACATGATAATTTATATGAAAAGCGAAATCCTTTGGAACAATTAAAACCATTAAAATTACATCTATTATTTCCATTTATTGACAATATACTAAGAATAAATGTTGAAAAAATGAAACCTATCCAGAAAAGTGCCTGAACCATATAGAAGTAGTAGGAGTATTTACTTTCTATATAACCAAGTATATCTAGGTAGATAACACCAATTAGTGCAAATTGGTAATTAAAAAAAACAAAAAAAACAACAGGGTGAAAAAACTCAAATCGACATAATTTTAACAAAATGAATGATAGAAACATCACACTGAAAAGTACACGATAATATAGGTATGGATAATCAAAAAAAAGCAACCAAAAATCTAACTTAGACATATTTTTCCGATGATCTTTTTATAAATTAGTTTAATGGTTTTTTGTGGATAAACTATGAAACATTGAACTTTAGAGCCAAAATGAAACATTAACCATGCTCTATAAGAGCATTCTAGATTACCTGCCGCACCATAGATACCACTTTCTAATTTACTCAATATCTTATAATAATCATTTTTCAGCATAGGGTTTATACCAGTTGTAGATACACCACCAGTTTTATAATATATAATAACCTTCCTTAGATGATAAATTTTGGTTCCTTTGGACAAAGATCTTAAATAAAAAGGTAAATCTTCTAATAATCTAAAATCATCGTCGAAATAACCCATGTTTTCAATAAAGCTTCTTCGATAAGAAGTCCTAGCTCCGGAAATAAAGTTTCCGTATTGCAAGATGTGACCTAAAATACATTCCGAGCTTAATTGAAGTAATTCTCTATCTTTCTTTTTTGGTAATCGATTACCTATCTCTTTAGAAGGATCATCATCATATACTAAACAGTCATAAGTTACTAAGTTAACATTTCCTTTATCAAAAGCAAGGGCTATTTCTTTAATAGATGAATTATCATAAAACACATCTCCTGAAGATAAGGGAATAATAATTTCACATGAGGTTTTCAATAAGCAAAAATTAAAAGCTTTTACTGTACCCTGATTTTCATCTGATCTTATATAAGTAACATTTTTTCTGTTTGCTATTAAATCAAATAAATCTGAAACAACGCTGTCATCTAAAACACTAGAACCATCATCATAAATAATGTATTGATAATCGAATTCTTGCTCCAAAACGGAATTAACAGTCTTTATTAGAGAGTTATAATTATTATAAATTAACGTAACAATACAAGTTTTCATTTTTGCCTTATCATAAATAGCTTTTAGGCCATTGAGGAAAATAGGATCACCGAACTATTTTTTTTATATTAAAAAATAAAAAAACAAAATAGATAGAGTAGTTAATAAAATATGCGAGATTTGCACCTTGAGTTTTATACTCAGACACAAAAATAAACGTTAGAAAGACAAAACTAAAAGCAAACAATATTTCTGATGTGATAAATAATTTTGTTTCGCCACGTGAAATCATAGGAAAAGCATAAATCCAACTTGCAATTTTCATAACGTCTCCCATTAACTGGACACTAAATAGTTCTCGTGCAGAATAAAACTCTTTAGTAAATAACAACCAAATAGCTAAGTCACGAAATAGGTAAACGACCAAAGATAGGAATATCACTAAAGGTATTATTAATTTTGCGGTTTGATGTATTTCTGTGATAATTTCATCGGCTTTACTAATGGATGAGAGCCTTGGCAAGTAATACGTTCCCAATGCAACTGTTATGACGCCTAAATATACCTCTGAAATTTTCCATACAGCCTGCCAATGTCCAGTTTCATCCCAACCTACTTCGCCGATCAGTATATTCCGGACAAAGATTAACGCAATAGGTAGTGATAAACCGGATGTAATAGCCATCAAAATATAGCCACCAATATCCGACTTTGCCTTGGAAGTACTCCGCCCCCAGCAATACTTCAACTTTAACCATGGCTGCCTAATATTTACTAAGAACATAAAAGCACCAATGATTGCTGATTGTGATGCTGCTGCTAACAGAGCTCCTTCTATACCAGCCCACCAAATCATTAGTGACATTATAATGCTAGATATCGTAACCGCTATCATACCTAAACATACATAGCGCCTATATTGTTGCTGCCCGTTAATAACAGAATTGCAAAAAGTCCCCAAAGCAGTAATAGGTAAGAGCACAACTGAAACCTCTATAACCCAACGAAACTCAGTTTCGTGAAATAACCACAAAGCGACATATTCAGAAAAAAATAGTCCTACAGGGATTATTATCAATGAGAGTATAACAACCCATTGAACTGAAGCTCGCCACCATGGCGAGCAATTTATAAAACCTTCCTTATGCTTCTCTGAGGTAAATCTTACAATTCCGTTACTCACTGGGGCTGTGACTAAACTATTTAAAACACTAATCAGACTTTGGACTTGCCCCAAAATAGCCATACCGGAAGGTCCGGAATACACAGCTATTAACTTCGCAATAACAAACCCCATAAGCATTTTCAGCAACGTCAACAAACCGGTCATGGATGTAACTTTGATTAATCTTTTCATTTACAAAAGTTATTGATAGTTCTTATTACGAAATCAACATCTTCAGCTTTCATAGTTGGATCCATGGGTAAAGATAATACTTCATTATGAATAAGCTCAGTTATAGGCAATGAAATATTGTGAAAATCTGGATATGCTTTTTGTTTGTGTACAGGTATAGGATAATGTATTAACGTTTCTATACCTTGCGTACCCAAAAATTGTTGTAGCTCATCTCTGTATTTTGTTCTTATAACAAACAAATGCCAAACATGCTCATTTTCACATTCAACTTCTGGTGTAACAATAAGAGGATTATCTATGCCATTTATATAACGTTGAGCAATTAACCTTCTTTTCTCAATATCAGAATCTAAAAAAGCTAGTTTTACTCTTAACATAGCAGCTTGAATTTCATCTAAACGACTATTTGTTCCTTGATAAAGATTTTCATATTTTTTATGTGAACCATAATTTCTTAATGCACATATTGTTTCTGCAAGCTCTTTATCATTAGTAGTAACAGCTCCTGCATCCCCTAAAGCCCCTAAGTTTTTTCCAGGGTAGAAACTAAACGCTCCTGCATCACCCCATGTTCCAGCTCGTACATTTTCAATTGAAGAACCGTGAGCCTGAGCACAGTCCTCTAGAACTAGTAAATTATGTTCTTTTGCAAACGCCATAATTTCTTTCATCGGCGAGATTCTACCGTATAAATGCACTGGTAAAATTACTTTAGTTTTTCTGCTTATACTTTTTTTAATGTTATCTATAGTAAGATTGAAGGTAATGGGATCTGGTTCTACCAAAACAGGAGTTAAATTATTATTAGATATTGCAATAACTGATGCTATATAAGTGTTTGCAGGGACTATTACTTCATCACCATCTTTTAACTTTCCTAGCTCTTTCCAAGCTTTCAAGACAAGCGTCAAGGCATCTAAGCCATTCGCAACACCGATTACACTTTTGCTATCACAATACTCAGCAAACTCCTTTTCAAAAGATGCTAATTCTTTTCCCATAATATACCAACCTGAATCAATTACACGTGAACAAGCTTTCTTTAATTCTTTTTCATATTGTTGGTTTATTGTCATTAAATCTAAGAATGGGATCATTTAATTATTTCTCTAGCAGGATTACCGATAACGGTGGAGTATGGTTTAACATTTTTAGTAACTACAGAGCCCGCACCTATCATTGCAAACTCCCCAACAGTAATTCCGGGTAAAATAGTCGCGTTAGCACCTATAGATGCATTTTTTTTAATAATTGTTTTAAAAAAGTTGTCTGGATATTCTTTTGAGCGTGGTGACTTATCATTAGTAAAAGTTACATTTGGGCCAATAAATACATTGTCCTCAACTTTTATACCATCCCAAATTTGCACCCCACTTTTAATAGTAACTCTATCTCCAATCTCTACATCGTTTTCTATCAAACAATGAGAGCATATATTACATTCTTTACCAATTTTAGCTTGGGGTAGAACAACACAGAACTGCCATATATTTGTATCATTGCCAATATCTATTGATTGAACATCTGATAATTTATGAATCATGATTAGCAATCTCCAAAAAAGACTGATAGTCTCTAATATAATCAGTTTCATCATAAAATGAATCTGCTAAAACCAATAAAACACAGTCTTCAGAAAAGTCAAACATTTCTCTCCAAATAAATGAATCAATAAATAATCCTTGTGATGGATTATCTAGCAGCAACTCTATTTTCTCTTTCCCATCATCTAACATAAAACGACAAGAGCCTTTCAGTACTATAGCTAATTGCTTTAGCTGCTTATGCGCGTGAAAGCCACGTCTCACATCTTTTTTCGTATCGAAAATGTAATAAGCTCGCTTGATTGTAAAAGGAATATTCTTATGATCTTCTAATGAAACTAAGGAACCTCGTTCATCACCGTGACTTTGAAACTGTATAAATTTAATGTTCATTTCAATATGCCTATTTGACTAATGCTTGATCCATTTTTATCTTTTCCTGAAAGTATAACTGGGCCATTCAAAGGCCATTTAATTCCGATATCAGGATCATTCCACAAAATACTAACTTCAGAATCAGGATGGTAATAGTTACTACATTTATAAACAAACTCTGCTTCATCGCTAGTCACGTAAAAACCATGAGCAAAGCCTTCAGGGACCCAGAGTTGACGTTTATTCTCGGCAGAAAGATATTCACCAACCCATTGGCCAAATGTTGGCGAACCCTTTCTTATATCAACAGCCACATCAAATACCTCCCCGGAAACTACACGGACTAGTTTTCCTTGGGTATTTTCAGTCTGGTAATGTAGCCCACGCAAGATCCCTTTCTTGGATTTTGAATGGTTATCTTGTACAAATTGCGTATGCTTACCTGTGACTAATTCTTCGAATTTTTTTTGATTCCAGGTTTCCATAAAGAAACCGCGTTCGTCAGCAAACACGCTTGGCTCTATAATTTTTACATCAGGAATACGGGTATCTATTACTTTCATTCTATTATCCTGCATATGCTTGAATATTATTTAATGCTATTTTCCAATCACTTGCTTCAATAGAAAATACTTTGTTAATTTTTTCAGTACATAGACGAGAGTTACTAGGTCGCTTTGCCGGTGTTGGGTATTGCTTAGTTGTGATGCTAGTTAAGCTTGGCTTGATTTGAATTAGGCCTTGGCCGATGGCGTTATCAAAAATAGTTTCTGCAAACTCGTACCAGCTTACATGTGGTAAACCAGAAAAATGATATATTCCATACTCAATTGGCTCACCTTCATCAATGCGCTTAGCTATTTGTATTAAGGCATTAGCAATATCACCTGCGTAGGTTGGTCCACCATACTGGTCACCAACAACACTCAATGTATCTCGAGCCGCCCCTAAGCGCAGCATGGTTTTTGCAAAGTTGTTACCATGTTCACTAAAGACCCAAGCTGTACGTAGAATAATGTATTTATCACATTCTTGAACCACAGCAATTTCGCCTGCAAGCTTACTTTTTCCATAAACACCATGAGGGTTTGTAGCATCCGTTTCCAAATACTCGCCCGCTTTATTTCCATCAAAGACATAATCGGTCGAGATATGCAAAATGGCCGCACCAACAATTTGTGCAGCCTGGGCTAAGTACTTTGGACCATCACGATTTATAGCATAAGAAAGTTCGATTTCCTCTTCAGCCTTATCAACCGCAGTATGCGCTGCTGCATTAATAATGATGTTAGGCTTAAAATCAGTAACCGCTGAATTGACTGCATCTCGATTGGTAATATCAAGATGTTCTCTATCTAGCGCTAGTACCTCAGCATTCTCATGATTCGCTAACTGCTCAGTTAGGCTAGCCCCTACCTGGCCATGACAACCGGTAATTAAGATACGCATTAGCTTCCAGCCTTTTTCTGAGAGTCTGTCACTAGACGTGTCAAATACTGTCCGTATTCGTTTTTCATCATTGGCTTAGCGAGCATCAATACTTGCTCATTGGTCAACCAACCATTGCGCCATGAAATTTCTTCGAGACAAGCGACTTTTAATCCTTGGACATTCTCAATAGTTTGCACGAAAGAAGAAGCTTCATGAAGGCTTTCATGCGTGCCTGTATCTAGCCAAGCAAAACCACGGCCTAGTAGCTCTACATTTAGTGAGCCGTCATTTAAGTACATTTCATTGAGAGTGGTTATTTCTAGCTCACCACGATGTGAAGGTTTAACTTTTTTTGCCATTTCAACAACACGATTGTCATAAAAATAAAGCCCAGTAACCGCATAGTTTGACTTTGGCTTTTCCGGCTTCTCTTCAATCGATATCGCTTTCATATCTTCGTCAAACTGAACTACGCCAAAACGCTCAGGGTCTTTAACTTGATAACCGAAGACAGTAGCTCCTGACTCACGTGATGCAGCATTTATTAGCGTTTTTGAGAAAGATTGTCCATAAAAAATATTATCACCCAAAACTAAGCAAACGCTATCATCACCAATAAATTCCTCTCCGATGAGAAATGCTTGTGCTAAGCCATCTGGACTAGGTTGGATTGCGTACTCAAGGTTAATTCCAAAATCTGAACCATCTCCTAATAAGCGCTTAAAGCCCGCATTATCTTCAGGGGTCGTAATAATTAAAATATCTCTAATACCTGCTAGCATTAACGTTGCTAAAGGATAAAACACCATAGGTTTATCGTAGATAGGCAAAAGTTGTTTTGAAACACCACGAGTTAGTGGATATAAACGAGTACCACTGCCACCTGCTAATACAATCCCTTTCATTACTTATCACCTGCCTGTGAATTACTAATTACACCTAAACGTTCTCTTTGATATGAACCGTCTTGTACACGCTGACTCCACACCTGATTATCAAGATACCACTGTACCGTTTTGCGAAGTCCTGTTTCAAAGGTCTCTTCAGGCAACCAGTTCAGCTCTTTACTCATTTTGCTGGAATCAATAGCATAGCGACGGTCATGACCTGGACGATCTGTCACATAAGTAATTTGTTCTGAGTAAGGAGCACCCTTAGGCATTAGCTCATCTAAAATGGCGCAGATAGTTTGTACTACTTCCAAATTTTGTTTTTCATTGTGACCACCAATGTTATAGGTTTCACCAATCACACCTTCAGTGACCACCTTATATAGAGCACGAGCATGATCTTCTACATAAAGCCAATCACGGATCTGGTCACCTTTGCCATAAACTGGCAAAGACTTGCCTTCTAATGCATTCAAAATCACTAGAGGGATAAGTTTTTCAGGGAAGTGGTAAGGACCATAATTATTTGAGCAATTGGTCACAATTGTTGGCAAACCATACGTGCGTAACCAAGCGCGAACAAGGTGATCACTAGATGCTTTAGATGCCGAATACGGACTACTAGGAGCATAAGGAGTGGTTTCAGTGAATAGGGGTAACTCGTCTGAATTTTGTACTTCATCAGGATGAGGCAAGTCGCCATAAACCTCATCGGTAGAAATATGATGAAAACGAAAAGCTGTCTTTTTATCTGCTGATAGCTCGTTCCAATATGCACGAGTCGCTTCAAGAAGGGTGTAAGTGCCAACGATGTTGGTATGAATAAAGTCAGCAGGACCTGTTATTGAACGGTCGACATGAGACTCTGCTGCCAGATGCATTACAGCATCTGGCTTATGCTCATCGAAGACTCTATCTAGTTCAGCTCGGTTACAGATATCAACTTGCTCAAAAGCGTATCTTTCATCTTTCTCTACGCTGACAAGCGACTCAAGATTGCCAGCATAAGTTAACTTATCGACGTTAATTACGCTATCATCGGTATTGTTGATAATATGGCGAATGACAGCAGAGCCGATGAATCCGGCTCCACCTGTGACTAGAATCTTCATTTTTTACTACCAAATTTAATGAGTTTAGCCATACTACATGGCTATTTAGGAGTGATAAATTTTGAAAAATTTCACTATCATATCTCAGCCTTTTAAACTTCGCTGAGACACTTTTTATCCATTTTGAGACAATCGAATTTTCGTTATCCCTTGTAGAGCCTAGGTTTTACCGTTTTTTCGAAAATGGTCCAAATAGGCAAATAAAGAGTTGAGCCTAGATTGCTAGAGCGCTTCGCTGCTAGAAACTATAAAAGCAAAGAGTCTTAATTCTCTTTTCTAACAAAATATCTAATTAATACCAACATGACACCCAACATACCACCAAGCATTGTGCCTAAAACACAGATTAAAGCTCGCTTAGGTTTTGATTTCTCTTCTGGTATTAATGCTGGATCGATCGTTTTAAATACATACTCATCACGTACTTCAGCAAACATAATTGTTTTCGCTTGCTCTTCTATTAATTTATATAAAATTGAGCGAATATCTGCGATATTTGTTTGTTCGATTTGAGATTTTAAAAATGTTGTGCTGCGGTTAGCTTCTGCTACATCACGTTGCTTCATTTCTTTATTAATATCAGCTACCAACCAATTAACCCATTGTTGGGCAACTGTGGGGGACAAGTGTTCTACCGACACTGTGACCATACCAGTATCTTTTGCCACGTTAACCGCAATAATTTTACTGAATTCTTTATAAGCTTCTTGCATTGAGGGTTTTGGCTTAAACGGGACATTGACTATTCGAACCCATTTTTGGTCAACTTGGTTATATAACTCATCATCGTATATAATCGTGTTATCAGCCATGTTCCATTTTTTTGCGGCCATTAAGTCTGGCAAAATATTATGATTTTGTATAAACGAGCTGGCAAATTTACGCGATTTAATCACTTCTATTGCCATTTGGGTTTTATCTCCCCCTCCACCACTTAAATTAATACCCGCCATGCTTGCCAGGCCACCAACCTGACCTGCAAGGGCGGCTAAGCCACTGACACCGATTTCTGGGTCAGTCTGTACCAATAATGCTTCTGATTTATAAATATTTGGCTGGCTTACTGCAAAAATAACAGAACCAATAGCAAACACGGTTGTGATTGCGATAATTAACCATTTTCCTTGCCAGATTACCGAAAATAACTCACGAAGATCGATCTCGTCATCTGGTGCATTACCCATAGATTGAGTAGAAACAAAGTTTGCGTCATAAGTAGGTTGAAGGTTTTGTTTAGTCATAAGTCTTTTTTGTCTGGGTAGCAGTGTCTAGATTCTAGGACGCTATGCGACTAGATTGCTACGCTACTATAAGGTCAAAAGATGTCGGCTGAAATCTGCCAATTTATAATTAGTGTCGGTAAATGCAATAAGTATCTTGAAGCATAATCTTAACGACAAAACTATTTCTAGAAACGAATTATCACACTAGGCGCAATCCACTTAAAAATAGCGACAACACTATTTAGTTAGTAAAGAATAAACGTAATGCCCTATCGCTCATTAAGTGTTTAGAATTAGATTCCTGAAACAGCAGCAAATGCTACAGCAGTATTATAAATAATCTGGGTAACTTGCGACCAGAGAGTTAGCTTATCTTTGTATTCTGTGTCAAGAGGAACAATCACCGTGTCACCTGCAGCAATTTGCGTATCAGTATTAAACCAAATGTTTTTCGTTGGCATCATTACCGAACCATCCGCCTTGATAACATAAATTCTATCATCATCCCCTCGCTCTCTTGGGCCACCAGACATAAGTAGGTAATCGTCTAAGGTTAAGCCTGCTTTAAATCTATGTGTTGAAGGATGTTGAACTTCCCCCATAACCGCAACAGTTTGCTTAATCGTAGGCACATAAAGTACATCGCTGTCTTCTAGCTGGAGGTCAGCTTCAGGAATCCCCATTTTGATGGCATTAAGGTCGACAACTAACCGCCCTACCGCTTTAATATTTCCTAAGTCAGTAAGCATTAGCTGTGCTTCTGAATAATTAACGACAGAACCGTCTTTTGATACCCCACGAGTTGCAAGGTCGCGTCGAAGTTGGTCGGCTAACTTTTTAATTTCTAGCTCTTCTTGTATTCGCACTGATTCACGCACAAATACAGCCGCAGAAGGATAAGCGAACTCAGTAAACCCACCGGCTCTAGCAATAGCATCCGATAGTTTTTCACCTCGTCTGATGTTATATGTACCAGGGAATTTAACTTCACCTCTGATTTCAATCACTTTTCTTTCTTGCCAGTCTGGAGTGGTAAGAACAGTTACCATATCGCGACCTTTCAGTTCGATATTGTCTTGCTGATTACCATTAATCGCTGAATTAAGATTAATTTGTTGATGAATAATATCTGATACTGCGGCAGTGGTATGAGTTCGAGTGAGCTCGGCTCGCTCAGTATAGGCACCTTCTAACAATCCACCAGCCGCTTTCAATAAGTCGGTTATTTGGGCTGCATTTGTTAAAGGATAAACACCTGGGTGACGAATTTTACCTGTAATGGCAACGATTTGAATGCCTTGTTGTGCACTACTTTGCTCGGTTAGTTTGGTCACAATAGGATACAATAATTCTTTACGTGACATAACATTGCTGAGTTTAATTAAGTCTCGGTCTTCAAACAAATTAGACAGCATTTTAGCCACTTCATTGCCGACTAAGGTTTGTTCTTCTGATTTTTTGGCATTAAGCGCTACACCCGCTATCTGGGTTGAATATTTACTTGCCACTGTGTGATCTAAAGTTTCGAACCCTACTTTAAATAAGTCGGCCCCCAGTAATGAGTCACCTTTAAGGGATGCAATTTTATTAACACGTTTTTTAACTAACGAATTTAACTCAAAACGATTTTGACTGTCGTCATTAAAGTTAAAAATCATAACCTTATCGCGAGGCTGCAAGATAATATTTTCAATAGAATTTGGCGATGTAATGGCTTCGCCTGGGGCAAACTGTAATGTTTCTATATCACCGTGCTTGTTAATTTCGCGCACAACCAAACCATAATCAAGATCAGCCGAAAGCAGTAAATCCCCCCAAATTGAAGGCAGTAAATCACTAATACGCTGTTGCTTCCATTGATATTTACCAGGACGAACTACAGCTCCCACTATAGTGATGGCATCTTCATACTGACTTGAAGCATTTTTAACACGAATAAAATCACCAGCCTTAGCTAATGTTTTGTTGCCTTTTTCCGTGGTTAAATCGACATTGATAATACTTTTTAAGCCATTAGCATTGTAGCGCTCTATGCTGCTATTTTTAGGATAAGCACCTTGCTTAATGCCAGCAGCCATATTGATCACGTCTGCAATCGTTTCATTCTTTTTTAACTCATAAATAGCAGGACGTTGAACTTCCCCAGCCACACTAACAAGCCCATCTATTGATGGAATAAATACCACGTCTCCAGAACGAAGATTAATGTCGCCAGAAGCGTCACCACGCAGTAGCAAATCATATAAATCAAGTGAACCTACAAGCTTTCCGTTACGCTTCACTTGTACATTGCGTAAACTGCCTATTTCATTAACGCCGCCGGCCACAAATAATGCTTGAGTAATGGTTGATAAACTAGAAACGGTATATGAGCCTGGTTTATAGGCGTCGCCAGCAATGAAAATGCGAATTGAACGTAATTCACCCATGGTGATATTAGATTCGATGCCTATCATTTGTTGCTTAATGCGCTTTGACAATTCTTGACGTAAATCTGAAAAACTCAGTCCAGCGACTGAAACGGGTCCTAAATCAGGAATTTGAACCGTACCATCACGATTAATAGTTAAACTGTATTCGTTACTTTCTTTGCCGTATAACTGAAGCTTAATGACATCTCCAGGGCCAACCATGTAATTACTTGGAACGGGCACATCACTTACTGGCGCAAATGTTGTGGGTTCACCAGCAAACATGTCATAACCAAAACGTTTTAGCCTATCTTTATCACTGTCTTCTTTAAAATCAAACTCGCTATTTTTAGCTATTGTTGGTTGTTCATTTGCTGAACTTTGACGAGGCTCCACGACATTAGGATTAGTCACATTAACTGCGCTACTAGCACTACCAGTCAGTATTGAAGGATCAATACCATACTGCCTAGCCATTCTTTGTTGTTCTGATTTAGGCAGCTGTTTAAATTGCTCTATCATTTGTGGTGAAGGCGTAACAGCTTGAACAGGTGTGCTGAAAATAATAAAGGCCGACAAGCCAGCTAGTAACATGTTTTTGGTTTTATGTAGCACCAGATATCTCCAATATTATTTTTATGAGTGAGTAAAAATGACAAACGGTCGAAAACGATAGTAAACGGTGTAGCCTAATAAAAATCGATTACAAACAATGTAGATAACGAGCGATTACAAGAGTTAACTTCAACTACGAAGATTCAAGGCCGCTACGTGGATACTTGGCTGCATTTTTAGGGACTTCTTGCTGTTAAGACTCATGTAACACGCTACCGTTCCGCGTGGGGTAGCCCTGATTCAGTACATCCTGTACTTCTTTCTTCGGGCCAGCTAAAGCTGTTAATAATTGTTCCCGGCAATTATTAACAGGCACGCTACCGCCCATAGATTACGGCTTCCAACATGCCCTTCGCGAAGCGAAATATGTATTTTTTTGACTGAAAATGCATAACAGTCGTAAATCAAGCGCGGAATTATACTCAAAAATCAACTTGGATGCTCGAGTAAAAACACCTAAACGTTTCTAAAATGTTGCCACATAGTATAAATATGGCTTCAGAGAGTCAAAATTAAACCTTTTTAGTTTCAAATAGCTCTTTTTTTCACCTAAATTTATTTCACAAATAGACAATATCCTACAAAGAGTATCGCTATTATCTGACTCATTACCCTTTAGCTTACTTGCTCACTTTCCGCCACAGCTTGCAAATTGGCAAACTCAACTAACATTCGTTTCTGTTGCCCCATAATGTTAAATAATACATGGCAACGCTTATCTGGATTATTTTCATCAAATATGGCTTCGAGGTCTTTAAACGGTCCGTCGATAAATTTGACTTTGTCACCCTTGGTTAATGGTTTTTCGACTTGTGGCACAAAATCTTGCACGCGCCTTTTGAGCGCTGAAATAATTCTGTCGTCAATGGGGGTCATTTCTTCTCGGCAGCCGACGATTCGGTTAGCACCACGAGTGCTGTGAATCTTGCTCACGCTAGTGATTTGGGGATCAAAATAGATAAACAGGTAACTCGGGAATAACGGTGCCGTAACCATTTGCTTTTTGTTACGAACCATTTTTTGTTGGGTGATCATCGGTAAATAACTTTCGACTTGTTGTAAAGCCAAATTTTGCTGAGCACGTGTTTCTTCACGTGGTTTGCAGTACAGTAAATACCAAGATTTCATCATGACTCGCTTGTTTAAATTTGTTCATTTGTCTGAACAAGTGACGTCCCATTCACGGAGTAGGATAATAGCAAAATAACTTACCTTTTTGAATGGATTTTTTAAGCAATAATGCTTATAAATTCAGCATTTAATTCATTCTATGATTTCAGAACAAGCAAAAAACAACCACTTACTTAGTAACTAATTGATTTATCGTATGACGTTTACTTAACAACGATTAAAGAGGAAAACCAGCAAGCTTTATAGGAATCAATTTAGACAACATTAATTCTGATATTAGCTTAAGCAAAGTCGTTATAAAAAAGCCTCGAAAATCGAGGCTTTTTTAGTACGGTTACTCTTTGCGGGTTGAATTTGGTTCAAGGCAAAGACGTTTTAATCAAGGTGAGTGGATAGCGGCCTTGCATTGATGACCAACATTTGCAGCAAAACCAATCTTAAAAGATAAACAAACCTTAATACGCTTTTAGCAATAAATATTATTTTGTTGGCTTGGGTGGATAATTCATCATGACAGTGCTAATGGCTTTATTGATGCTATTGATACGTTCTTCTGGGGTGCTTTGCTCGCGTACTGTATCGGCCACTGTACCACGCCAAACTAATATGCCTGTTTTATTGTCAACCAAGTCGACCATTAGCGTACCTACGTCGTATTCTCGCACTGTGGTTTCACTTTGTATGCTGCCACCCCATCCCCAACGAGGACCATAATATGGGTTATAACCATAATGGCTGTTAAAGGTGTCTATGTTGATCTTTTTATCGACTTTAGTGATGTAGTTAACTAATAAATCGGCGGTTTGCTTATCTGTTTTACTGATACCTTTTTGGCTTAATTGGGTTTCAATGGCGGCGCGCACACGTTGGTCCATAAGGCCGTCTAAATGATAGCCCGCATCATTATTTTTTTTCTCTACCCATGAGTAGGTTTTATATTGCTCAAATGATACCGATGGATCGAAGTCTGAAGTTGATTTCATGGTACTACAAGCGCTCAATGCTAATACTGCAGCAGCTATAAACAGGTGTTTCATACAGGCTCCAAAAACAAGATGTTAATTGCTACAAGCTTATAGAGAGCAAGGGCATTGTCAAGTTAACAAGATTTCATAACAAACGATAACAAACAGAATAGGTGCCAGTAACGATGGCAAGCAAACACTTTCACCCGCTTGTTATCGCTTGTTATCTATGCTCATCATTTACATTGCTTATCCATACTGTTTGATAGGGTTGCAGCTGTATGGTTTGGTTAGTGTCTTCTATTTTTTGCCCACTTAATAGATCCACCCAATCTTCTGCAATGATAAGGTTGAGCTCACTAATGGGTAGGTCGGTAATGTGATCCGATATATTACTAATGCAAAAGATACTTTGCTTTCGATTTCGGCTCTGACGCCAAAAACCAAATAACTGTAACCCTAGATGTAAGGTAAATTGAGTGGCATTAGGATGAAAGGCAATTTGTTGCGTACGGATATTAATTAACCCAGTAAGCATCGTTAACACTTGGTTGTGGGTGCTAGTAGCGTCTGTTAACTGTTGTGTTAATTGTTCTATATCCCATCGATGACGGTTAATGGCTCGATTATGTGACGTATTGGCCAGTTTTTCATAGTCGTTGCGTGTGCCGAGTAAACTATGAATATAAATACCTGGGATCCCCTCCAATGCCAACATAATGGTATGGGCGCACACAAAACGTTCCATCCCCCATAAATCTTTACCTTTGGTGGTGCCTTGCAGTGCATCAAACAATGCAATGTTCATTTCGTAAGGTTTCTGTTCACCACTTTCTGTCGTTCTTGATGATATTTGGCCACCAAATTGCCTCATTGTATCAACTAAGGTTGTAATTTCATCTTCATCTAACAAGCCTTCAACAGGCCTTAAGCCAACTCCATCATGGGACGCAATAAAGTTAAAGTAGGTTGTACCATCTTGTGCGGGTGGCATACTCATTAGCCAACGCTTTAAATACAAACAACTGCCAGTAATAAGACTGTTAATTAACAATGGCGGCAGTGAAAAGTTATAAATGCAGTGGGCTTCGTTAGCATTGCCAAAATAGGTTAAGTTTTGGGTATTAGGAATATTGGTTTCGGTAATGATGATGGCATCTTGTTGGCTATGTTCAATGAGTGTACGTAACAAACGAACTACGCCATGAGTTTGCGGTAAGTTAATTGATGTAGTACCAACTATTTTCCATAAAAAAGCCACTGCATCGAAGCGAAAAATACTCACTCCGGCATCCAGATATTGACGAATAATTCGAACAATTTCGATTAATACCTGCGGATTACGAAAATCGAAGTCGACTTGATCATGGCTAAAGGTGCACCACACATGTTGGATCCCCTTTGTTGTATCGGTTGGTCTTAACAGTGTTGATGTTCTGGGGCGAACAACAGCACTTAAATCGTCAGTAGGATCAGCCGTAAAGAAGTAGTCGTGGCCAACACCCTCGCCTTTACAAAAGTTCTCAAACCATAAGCTACGGCTAGAACAATGGTTAATCACTAAGTCTGACATTAATCGTCGTTTACTGGCAATGGCGCTAATATCTGCCCATGACCCTAACCCTTCGTTAACGCTAGAGTAATCAATAACCGCAAAACCATCGTCTGAACTGTAAGGAAAAAAAGGCAAAATATGCACAGAATTGATGCAACTTAAATAACTGTCAATAAATTGCGCTAGCGTGGTTAGCGGCGGCTCACCTTGTTGGATAACACTGTCGCCATAAGTGATCATGATAATGTCTTTTTCAGACCAATGATTTACAAAGGGTTCTGGTACTTGGCAATACTCAGTGATACGCATAATATCGATCAGTTGTGTTGCCAACTCTGAGATACTGATATTAAGTTCAACATCATTGTAAATACTGCCAAGTTGTTGCTGCAGCTTTTGCTGTAAATCATCTAATACTGACATATGGTGGTCCTTGTTAACCATTAACCTCAACTAAACTCAGCGTTATCTGCTTCAACAGCGGCTTTTAATTGTTCAAGTACATCAGGCATAGCACTTACCACTCGGCTCCATGTTGGCATAAATGGCGTTTCCATTGGATTATCTAAGAATCGTTGCCCTGCCGTAACAATGTTTTGAGCAAACATTTCAACGGCTTTTTCTTCTAAATGAATATCTGTGGTAAGGCCATTCATTAAGGCATCGTTATGATAAGTTTCGACATAATCGAGAGCGACTCGGTAATAAGTCGCCTTGAGGGTTCGAAACGATTCGGTGCTAAAGGTATGACCTTGGGTAGCAAGTTTACGGAAAAATGCCTTGGTAATGTCAATCGACATTTTAGACAGACCGGCATCTTCGTTATCTAATGATAAATCTTGATGTTTATGATCGTAATTATCGGTAATGTCTACTTGGCAAATGCGGTTATGGGCATAATTACGCTGCATTTCTGATAGCACACCAATTTCTAATCCCCAGTCGCTTGGAATACGTAAGTCATTAAGTACATCTCGTCTAAATGAAAACTCGCCCGCTAATGGATAGCGAAAACTGTCCATGTATTCTAAATATTCGTTATAACCGACTACTTTTTTAAGCGCTTTGATCAACGGTGTCACTAATAAACGAGACACTCGGCCATTAATTTTTCCGTCGGCAATGCGCGCATAAAACCCCTTACTAAACTCATAATTAAACTGCGGGTTGGCGACTGGATATAATAAACGAGCCAGTAATGATTTTTCATAGGTGACAATGTCACAGTCGTGTAATGCTACTGACTCCGTTTTACCCGATGCCAAAATATACCCCATGCAATACCACACGTTTCGACCTTTGCCCATTTCTTTAGGTGCTAAACCAAGCTTTTGTAATTTGGCATCTAACGCTTTTAAACGTGGGCCGTCATTCCATAATATGCGGTGATGTTGCGGTAAGCCGCCAAAAAAATGTAATGCATGCTTGTACTGGGTAAGATCGGCTCTGTCTAATCCAATAACAATTTCGTTTAAATATGGCACTTCTTTTAATTTGCTCACAATATCTTTTAGTGCGTCACCCTCTAACTCTGAATACAGTGACGGTAAAATGAGCCCTAGAGGCCGTGTTTTGGCAAACTTAATTAAGTCTTGCTCAAGCTCTTCATGGGTGCGTCTTGTTAAGTTATGCATTGTGGTGATAATGCCATTTTGATAAAAATCGGCCATGTTACGCCCCTTGGGTTAATTGTTGATTTAATGGTGATGTTGACGACAATAGCGTTTTAGTAATGCATTCAGCCCAACCTTTGGGACCATATTGACTGCTTTTAATCGTTGTATTTTCTGTGGTTAATACAGGAAATTCGTGTGTAGGCGACTTAATTTGAATGGCAATATCGGCAGCTTCGAGCATGGCATTGTCATTACCACTGTCACCAAGCGCAATTGTCGTAACAGGTGTGCAATATTGTGTAGCGAAGACATCGGCTAACCATTTCATCGCCCTGCCTTTATCTGTATCGCCGCCGATATGTAAAAAACGTCCTCCCTGCAACGTATGCGCACCAGCATGGGTCATCAATTCAATAAAAGCTTGTTTACGCACATCATCGCCTTTCCAAAAAATGGGTTCAGCATAATGTCTGACCAGTGCTAGCTTGGCGTTATCTGGTGACAAGTCGGTGAGTTCACACAGCGTCTCAACAGACAAAGACGAAAAACCAACAAAATCATTACTGAAGGTTTGGGCATGTTGGTTTAATAGTTCAAGCCAGTATTGTCGTGGTTGGCAGAATTCTTTAACCCAATAATAGCCTTGGGTAAAGGTACCTATAGGCTGCTGGTCAAAGTAGCCAATGGGAATATAAATGACCGCACCATTTTCTGAAATAAACGGCGAATTAAAGCCAATGGTTTGTTGCAATTTTTCCATTTCTGCAAAGGTTTTACTGGTATTGGCAATAATAGGAATTTGTCGCTCATTCAGGGCTTCTATCACGTCGATGGCATGACTAAAACTGTAATCAAAGTGATCAAGCAACGTTCCATCTATGTCAGTAAAGATAAGTGGTCTTGGTGTCATATCATGTCCCTTTTCAATCATTGCATGCTGACTATAAAGAACGGTACAAAGTGATAACGGGCGGTAACGAAGATAACAAGCGGTGGCAAGCGTAAGGCCTAGAAGCTAATTCGCGGCGCGGCTAGATTCTATAAAAGCTGAAAGCCAACGTTCAGCCGTTTCCACACTATCCGTTTGTTATCGATTTTGACTGCCCTATTCGTTAAGTGAACGTTCGCTTGTTGTCTTCTTTTCATTCTTTTGTAAGCGCTGCGTTCGTTTATTATCGCCCGTTATCGCTATTTCGTTGTCGCTGTTACTCGATTAACAAATAAGTAGATTCAGGATGTGTGCCAAACATAGGCCCTTTGCACCTTAATGGCACAAATTATCTTTACTTATTGATATTTTTGATTTTATTTATAGATAAAAAACGATGATGTATAAATACGTCTTAAGCTGGATTCACTGATATGTGCAACCACGAATAAAAAACGCACCATTTTGGTGCGAGATAACAAGGGTGGTGAAAGCGATAATAAGAGATGACAGACGAAAAACGACAAGCGACAGATACTGGAACACTTCGCTGCTAGATGTTATAAAATCTTAGCAGCAAAGGGGGCTAGAAGCACAACGCGCTATTCCCCGGAGCGGCTAGCAGTTAGGAGTAGGTTAAAATTGATTTTCAAAATAACTTTCAACAATCAGTACCGCGGACACTGCATCAATTTGACCTTTAGTTAACGCTTTATAACCACCAAGTTCAAATAAACGTGCCTTAGCATCTGCTGTGGTTAAGCGTTCATCTTGGGTGGCTATGTTAACCCCAAAACGACCATTAATTCTATTGGCAAATTTTCGCGCTCTTTGTGTCATGTCTTGTTCGGTGCCATCCATATTTAGTGGTAAACCCACCACCACAAGATCGGGCTGCCACTCTTTTAATAATTTATCAATATCATCCCAATTAGGGATCCCATCAACGGCTTTGATTGACAGCAAAGGTGTTGCACTGGCAGTAATGGCTTGACCAATAGCAACACCAATACTTTTGGTGCCATAGTCGAACCCTAAGACGGTTTGTGGTTGCATGTGTCTCTCTTTGTTTACTCTGTAAGTACCTAGGTGATGATAAAAGAAGTGCTGATGACAAGCGAAAAAACAGAGTGCTAAGGTTACTCTATTGGTCAGCAATGGATAGTCATCACTGTGGCCGCCTGTTATCACCTTGCATCGACATTAGCGCTTGTTATCTTATTTTATGCGTGACCGACTTGGCTGGACATTTGCCAAATATCAAAACCAAGCTGTTGGGTTGCCATTTGCCACATTTGTTCAGGATCTGCATTAAAAAGTAACTCTGGTGTCGCTTTGATTGTTAACCACGTATTGTCGGCGATTTCTTGTTCAAGCTGATCTTTACTCCAGCCGGCATAACCGAGCGCCACAATGAAGTTTTCTGGAGACTTATCAGAACCGATTGCAGCCAAAATATCGCGCGAAGACGTTAACATGGCATGTTCACTAATTTCAGTGCTGTTTAGCCAGTGCTGTTGAGGGGTATGTAACACAAAACCGCGTTCTGGTGCCACAGGGCCACCGATGAGCACTTGACTGTCTAATGAGAATAAAAACTCTTGAGATAGGTGGAGCTCCATCTGTTCAAGCAGATCCTCAACCTCAACGCCAATTGGACGGTTAACCATTAACCCCATAGCGCCCTTTTGATCATGCTCGCAAATGTAAATAACTGAACGCTCAAAAAATGTGTCGTCTAGTGACGGCATCGCAATTAAAAAGTGGTCTTTGAAGCTATCCATATATTCTCCTCAATAGTGTTTTAGCCTGTTATCCACCCGCTAATTTCACTGTGAAATTCAACTTTTCTAATATGGATTTTATCTGTTCGCGGTTATCTGTTTGTACTTCAATACTGAAGTCTTTCACTGTACCACCGCAGCCACATTGTTTCTTTAGTTTTTGTGCAAGGTCTTTTAACGCTTTTTCATCTAACGCTAAGCCTTTAATCACGCTAACGCCCTTACCTTTACGACCTTTGCTATCTTTGTGGATCCGCACTATACCATCGCCACTTGGTATTTCTGCTTGTGGCTTAGGTTGATCAATACGACCTTTATCAGTGCTATAAACTAATGCGATATTGGGATCTATTCTCATAATATTTCTTTAACAGCAAAACATTGTTTGAGTTTAACAAATCATAAAAGCGGAGGCGAGGATATAAAGCTAAAAGCCTGGGGACTGGGACGCTTCAAAAGCAACAGCCTAGAGAGCTGCGCAGCTAGATCCTATAAAATCTTAGCAGCGAAGCTGTCCCTAGCTGTGATGTGGTATGCCTTAACAGCGAAACCGCCTAGATGACTTAAAGAAAAGGTTTTACCAGATTTGCCATCATATTGATGTGGTCGTCGTTGTCATTCAAACATTCAATGTATCTGAAGTTTTTTCCGCCAGCATCTTCAAAAACGTGGCGATTTTCACCTTTGATTTCTTCTAATGTTTCTAAACAATCAGCGCTAAATGCTGGGCAGATCACCGCAATGTCAGTGATACCTTTAGCAGGCAAGCTACCTATGGTTGCATCTGTATAAGGTTGTAACCATTTTGCTTTACCAAACCGAGACTGGAATGTGGCGACATAATCGTCTTCACTAAAGCCTAGCTTTTCCACCACTAAGCGAGTTGTTTTCATGCAGAAGCAGTAGTAAGGGTCGCCTAAATGCAAGTTACGCTCTGGCATACCGTGAAAAGACATGACTAATTTTTGTGGTTTGCCGTGTTGGTCAAAATCTTTTTGAATTGAAGCAACAAGTGCATCGATAAAGTCAACGTTGTCATGATAGGTATTAATAAAATGCAGTGCTGGGATATAACGCCATGTCATTAGCTCTTTTGCTAAAGCATCAAAAGCTGAAGCGGTTGTTGGCGCTGCATATTGCGGATACAAAGGCAAAACAACAATGTTATCGATGCCTTGCTTGTGCATAGTTTGCAAAGTACTCGAAACAGATGGCGAACCATAACGCATCGCCAAATGCACACTTGCATCGTACCCTTGGGCTTGTAACTGTTGGGCTAATTTGGTTTGTTGATGTTGGCTGATCGCCAGTAAAGGAGAGCCTTCGTCGGTCCATACTTGTTGGTACAAGGCTGCCGATTTAGCTGGACGAATTCGCAAAATAATACCATGAAGAATGATCATCCATAATAATTTTGGAATTTCCACCACTCGTGGATCGGCTAAAAATTCTGCTAAGTAAGTGCGAACAGCAGATGCAGTAGGCGCATCTGGTGTGCCTAGATTCATTAATAATACACCTGTTTTGCCGCGAGCTTTATGGCCGGTGTCTTTATCTAACCCTGAAAAACTAGCCAAAGTACCATCTCCGTTATTAATATGGATTTACAAATACATCTCACTTTGAATAACCCGTGAGTTTGCAATAAGATTTTATCGCATTTATTTAACACAAAAAGAGCGCTAAGTATCGATTTTATCATCTACTTAACTCGTATTCGGCAAAAATAATTTGAGCTAGCTGATTCAGTAAAATAACATTTACTGTTGCACAATCAATTATAAAACTGACTCAATCGCATTTTTTAACTCTTGGCTATCCGGTTTTACCCGCGAGTTAAACTGTTGTACTGTTTGACCATCACCTGAAACAAGGTACTTATAAAAGTTCCATTTGGGTGCTGCGCTTTTGTCACCTAAATATTTAAAAACTGAGTTTGCATCGCGGCCTCTCACTGGTGATGTTGCAACCATAGTGAATGTCACACCGTAATTGATAAAGCAAACATCAGCCGTTTTGGCTTCGTCTTTTTCCTCTTGGAAGAAATCATCTGACGGAAAACCAATCACCACCAGTCCTTTATCTGCATATTGTTTGTGCAATGCTTCAAGCGCTTCAAACTGAGGTGTAAATCCACAATGTGAAGCGGTATTAACAATTAATACAGCCTTACCTTGGGTGAGTTCGCATAAATTGACGTTGTCTTTTGAATGTAATTTACGGGCTTCAACATTGAGATAGTCAGGACAATTTGCAGCTAAAGCCCCAACACTGAATGTGAATAAGCCAATTGCCGTTAAGTATTTAATCATTTGTATGTGTCCTTTTATCAAAAAAGAATCGATAAAAAATAGGCATCGATGAATCAATTCATCGATGCCTATACGCTGTAGCGGTTAATTCAGATCAAAAATGATTAAAAATAGAAGCCAATATTGATGTTTAATCGAGAATGCCACGATGTATCACCATTATCGACGCCAACACCTGGACCATCAACAAAATACATATTTTTTCCGGCAATCCAATCTACATAAGAATAAAGCTTACCCGCTGTGATAGCACAACCAGTCACGTTTTGGATAGAATCATCTAACCCTTGACCTGATACCATCACTTGGCTGTAGTCGTTATAACAATTCACATTAGTGATTGGGCCCCAATCAACATCAAACGATTTAGCAATGTTTACTGTCGCGACATCGGCTTTAGCCGCTATTGGAGACTGATATTGGAATGCACTAATTGCAACGCGTTCGCTATCTTTAATATCATAATCGTAATGGATGTACTGTAACTGTAATTGCCATTGTTTCCAGTCTAATTGCCAATGCGCTGCAGCTGCAAGGCTATTGGTATCTTCACCATCTACGGTAGCAACATCAGCCATAAAATCTAACTGACTGTACTGTAATGAACCACCTAACTTATGAGTCACATCACCAGAGGTAAACTCACGCTCTACACGGGCGTTGATTTGTCCTGATTCTTCATACGGAGATTGATCAGTTGTAGCAACGTCAAATGAGTAACGGTCGTAACGCGAACCATTGCCATATTCGTCATTAGCAAAGTAAGCTAAGTCGTAACGCCAGCCGTCTTGTTCATTTTTATAATGGATACCGGCATCGTAGTCATCTTCAAAACCAAGATAATACGTTGCGCCAAACCAAAATGAATGGGCTGCATAAGGTAATAAACCAAATGGAACTTGCGTCACACCCACTTGCACAGATTGCGCTTCGTCAAATTGATATCCCATGTAGGCATGATGTACTACGTCCATGTCTTGATACCAACGATACTGAGCAGAGGCAAATATGCCATCTTTACTCTTGTAGTTAACGTCAGCACGGAACAATTCAAATTCAAGCTTTGATTTGTTGTCGTAGTCTTTCCAACCATAATTAATTCTTACTGCACCGCCGATATCGACTTCATCAGTAACAGGTACAGCTGAGGCCACAAATGGAAACAAGATGAGTGAAGAAAGAACGGTAAATTTTTGCCATAACTGCATAGAACATCCTTGAAATAACAATGTTAAAAAGCGTGAAAAAAATGAGTAATGTGTAGTGTGTTTAAAACGGATAAGGATACTAGATAAAGGTGTTAATCTACTTTTGTCACCGTTAAATTCACAACAACAGTAGTCATTATTACAATATTGACCAGTATGATAACAAAAAAGGCCACAAAATGTAGCTTGTGACCTCTCATTACAAATGGTTCGAGTGATAATTAGCCTATTTAATTGGCTACATTAACCACTAATTCATATCTAACGTAATACCTTCCATTGATCCCGAAGAAGATGTTTCATTATTAAGCAATTTAATCATCAGACGTAAATCATTGGGTGAGTCTGCATGATGTAAAGCATCTGCGTAGCTAATTTCACCTTCCACATACAAATCGAGCAAAGCCTGATCAAAGGTTTGCATTCCCTGCTCGCGCGACTTACCCATGGTTTCTTTCAGTAAATGCAACTCATTTTTAGCGATCAAACTGGCCACGCGAGGCGTGTTAATTAATACTTCAATGGCTGCACGACGGCCGGTTCCGTCTGATTTAGGAATAAGTTGTTGCGCCACAATACCGCGAAGGTTTAACGATAAATCAAAAAGCAGTTGATTATGTTTACTTTCCGGCACTAAATGCATAATGCGGTCAAGTGCTTGGTTAGCATTGTTTGCATGCAAGGTCGCCATACATAAATGACCCGTTTCAGCAAATGAAAGGGCAAATTCCATGGTTTCTTGCGTACGTATTTCACCAATAAGAATCACATCTGGCGCTTGACGCAACGAGCTTTTAAGCGCGGCATCAAAAGAGTCCGTATCGATACCGACTTCTCGCTGAGTAATAATACTCTTGCGATGTTCATGTACAAATTCAACGGGGTCTTCAATCGTTAGAATATGGCCTCGAGCATGAGCATTTCGATACCCCACCAGCGCGGCTAAGGATGTTGACTTACCCGTACCAGTACCACCAACCATAATAATAAGGCCACGTTTGCTCATGACTAAATCTTTTAAAATAGCGGGTAATTTTAAATCATCAACTTCAGGGATTTGAGTTTCAATACGGCGCATAACACAACCGGCTGATTCACGTTGCCAAAATGCGCTCACCCGGAAACGGCCTAAATCTTTTGCCGCAAAGGCAAAATTACACTCACTGGTGTCGTGAAACTCTTTCTTTTGCACATCACTCATTAATGATTCAACAAACAACAACGATTGCTCTGACGTTAATGGACTTTCAGATAGTTGACGTAACTCACCATCAATTTTTGCACTGGGCGGAAAACCGGCAGTGATAAATAAGTCTGACGCCTTTTTCTCTACCATGATATTTAAAAATGGACGAACATCCATGACCCAGTTCCTTAGAAATTAGTTTGTTTATTTGAACTTTTTTGCATCGCGTCTTCACGGGTAATTAAGCCACGATTAACGAGATTTTGCAGACATTGATCAAGGGTCTGCATACCGTGAGACATCCCCGTTTGAATGGCCGAATACATTTGCGCGACTTTGTCTTCTCGAATAAGATTTCGAATCGCTGGTGTGCCCATCATAATTTCATGTGCAGCCACTCGGCCTCCGCCAATTTTCTTTATCAATGTTTGTGAAATGACCGCTTGAAGAGACTCAGACAACATGGTGCGAACCATACTCTTTTCACCTTCGGGAAATACATCGACCACACGGTCAATGGTTTTTGCAGCTGAGGTGGTATGTAAAGTACCAAACACTAAATGGCCAGTTTCTGCCGCCGTCATGGCTAAACGAATGGTTTCAAGGTCACGCATTTCACCCACAAGAATTACATCGGGGTCTTCACGCAATGCACTTCTCAGTGCCGCATTAAAGCTATGGGTATGTTTATGAACTTCACGCTGATTGATTAAGCATTGTTTGTTTTGGTGTACAAATTCTATTGGGTCTTCAATGGTTAAAATATGGTCATGTCGATTTTCATTCACATAATCGACCATCGCAGCCAATGTGGTTGATTTACCAGAGCCGGTAGGCCCTGTGACCAACACTAATCCACGTGGAAAACTGGCGATTTTCTTAAAAATTTCTGGCGCCCCCAATTGTTCAAGCGACAGAATATCAGACGGAATAGTACGAAATACAGCACCTGCACCGCGCGATTGATTGAATGCGTTAACACGAAAGCGGGCTAAATTGGGCACTTCAAATGAAAAATCGATTTCAAGATGTTCTTCATAGTCTTTACGTTGTTTATCATTCATGATGTCATAAACAAGACCGTGAACGCCTTGATGATCTAATGCAGGCAAGTTAATTTTTCTTACCTCACCATCAACACGGATCATAGGAGAAACACCTGCAGAAAGGTGTAGATCTGATGCTTTGTGTTTTACACTAAAGGCGAGTAATTCAGTGATTTCCATAGTAGAGACATCCATTAAACCAACATGATGACAACAATAGCAGACAGAATATCAATCGCCCAGAATAGAATTAACCAAGCGGCGCAAAATTATTCACGTTCACCGAACGAGATAACCTTACTTGCTGTAAGCAAAACCAAACCCATTAATGACATTATTGCGGCTTATCAAGCAGGACAGCGTCAATTTGGTGAAAACTATGTGCAAGAAGGCGAGAGTAAAATTATTGCCTTGCAGGCAGATTACCCCGATATAAAGTGGCATTTTATTGGCCCATTACAATCCAATAAAACCAAGATTGTCGCAGAGAATTTTGATTGGATGCATACTCTCAGCCGAGAAAAAATAGCCCAACGTTTACATGAACAACGGTCAGAGAACAAACCGCCATTAAATGTGTGTATTCAGGTTAATATAAGCCAAGAGGAATCTAAATCTGGCGTTAAATCTGCCGATGTCGCCACGTTAGCACTTACTATTGCATCTCTACCCAATCTTAAGTTACGTGGATTAATGGCCATTCCAACTGCCACTGATAACGTTCATATTCAGCAGCAGGAATTTGGTCAATTAAAGCAACTTTTTGACCAACTTAAACGGCAATACCCAAGCGTTGACACCTTGTCGATGGGCATGAGTGGCGACCTAGACATTGCTATCGCTAACGGTTCAACCATGGTACGCATCGGCAGTGCAATCTTTGGCCAAAGATAAAATCAACAGCCTAGAGCGCTGCGGTCTAACAGGACGTAGTTAGCCCTAGAACCTAGAAGCGTAGCGTCCTAGGGCTGAATTAGGTAACATACACAGCAACTGGACATCAATTCTCTTATATATTGGATACAGACTTAATGACTCAAGCAAAAGTATGTTTTATCGGTGCGGGTAATATGACCCGTAGCATTATTAGTGGCTTAGTTAAACATGGCTATCCTAGTGATCTTATTCATGCGACCAATCCAAGCAAAGGAAAGCTAGATGCGTTGCAGCAAGATTTTGCAATTCAAGTTTCCCATGATAATCACACTGCTGCACAAGCTGCTGATGTCATCGTATTAAGCGTAAAACCTCAATTAATGGCATCTGTTTGTGAAGACTTAAGCTCATTGGATTTAGCCGGTAAGTTGATTATTACCATTGCAGCTGGTATTCCGGCGTCTCGTTATCAAACCTATTTTAAGCAACCCATAACATTGATTCGCACCATGCCTAATACTCCTACCCAAATTGGTTACGGTATGACAGGCATTTATGCCGATGACAGTATTTCTTCCGAGCATAAAGCTATTTGCGAAACATTAATGCAAAGTGGTGGAAAAGTGGTTTGGGTTGATAAAGAATCAGAATTAGATCAAGTCATTGCACTTGCTGGTAGCTCACCTGCTTATTTCTTTTTGTTTATAGAGTCGATGATCGCCTCTGGGATCAAAATGGGAATGGATGAAGATAAGGCAAGGTTATTGGCAGAGCAAGCAGCTTTAGGCGCGGCACAAATGGTTATTCAAAACCAACAATTATCGGTGACAGAATTACGTCAAAATGTGATGTCAAAAGGTGGGACAACAGCTAAAGCCGTTGAAACCTTCCAACAAGGTGGTTTAACTGAGTTGGTCGATAAAGCCATGACAAACTGCTTGGCAAGAGCGCAAGAAATGGCTAAAACATTTTAGCGCCGTAAGATGAACGATTATTTAACGTCAGATTAACCTCTTTGGTGTAAAATACTTTATGTAAAACTGTATTTATGTAGACCAAATTTGAGTAAAAATCAGTTATATTGATTATTCTGTAAGTCGTACAGATAAATATTGACGCAGTTAATTTTAGTTCTAATTTACGTACTAACTATATTAAGCACTAGATCACATCAACGTAAGGCAATATTCATGAATGCAATGAGTTTTTTAGTCAGCACCCTGTTTGACTTGTACCTAATGGTCGTCATTCTTCGTTTTTGGCTACAACTTGCAAGAGCGGATTTTTATAATCCATTTAGCCAATTTGTTGTTAAAGCGACACAACCCATAATCGCCCCAATGCGTCGACTATTACCCTCAGTAGGACGTATAGACACTGCATCAATTTTACTGGCTTTAATCGTTGTTCTCGTAAAAATGTTAGTACTTACTTTCATTGCCGGTGCAACAGTAGACATGATTACCTTATCACTGTTTTCTGTCGTCTCTGTGGTAAAACAAGCTGGTGTATTACTATTTTGGATGTTACTTATCCGGGCAGTATTAAGTTGGTTTAATCAAGGCTATAACCCAATCGTTATGGTGATGACACAGCTAACCGAACCAATCTTGGCGCCTGTGCGCAGAGTTATTCCTGCGATTGGTGGCTTAGATTTATCTGTCTTAGTGGTATTTATTGCAATGAACTTCATTAATATGTTGTGCGCGCAATACATTCCATTTTGGGCAATCATTTAAATATCGAATACTTCTAAAGAATGAAGCCAGTCAGCTATATTAATGATGAGCAGCAAGGTGACTTGCTGCTTTTTATCTATGTTCAACCAAAAGCAAGCCGCGATCAAATCGTCGGCTTACATGGGGATGAATTGAAAATAGCCATTACAGCGCCACCGATTGACGGTAAAGCCAATGCTTATTTATCTAAGTACCTAGCTAAAGCCTGTAAAGTGCCTAAAAATCAGGTACAGATCCTCAAAGGTGAGCAAGGGCGACATAAACAAATAAAAATATGTCACCCCAAGGTAATCCCTGCGGAAATAGCCGCACTTTTATAACAGACTCATCTATACCAGCGTTATGGCTCACGCCCGCTAAGGACAAATTATGTTTCAATTAATGCGCTTATGTCGCTCTTTCTTATCCATACTGTTGTTATGCCTTGTCACTGTCTGCAATATTGGCCAAGTCCATGCAGAGCAAAAGCAACAAGTCGGCAATTTCGATATTCATTATATGGCTCTCAGTAGCACGTTTATTACCCCTGAAATCGCAAAAATATATGGCATAGAGCGCAGCCGTTACAATGGCTTCGTTAATATTACTGTATTGAATACTAACCAAGATGGCTATCCTGCTGTTCCCGTTGAAATATCTGGCATCGCCAATAATTTACTTGATGCACGTGTCACACTTGATTTTAAAGAGATCCGTGAAGGTAAATCGATTTATTACATCGCAGAAGTACCTTATCGTGACGACCAAGAAGTCAATTTCACCATTGCCATTAAGTATGGCAATCAGTTAAACACTTCGTTGAAATTCAAACAAAAGTTCTATGTAGATTAAATCATCGATAACAAGCGATAAAAAGCCTAGAGCGCTGCGCTACTGGACGCTTCGCGGCTAGAAGCTGTAAAATAAAAAGACACAGCAAAAAGAGTCGGTGACGAGCGATATCGAGCCATGGCAAGCCAAAGCCTTGTCACCCAGCGACTCAATCTTAGCCGCGAAGCTGTCCCTAGCAGGACCCTGTCCGTCCTAGAAGCAAAGCGCACTATCCGCGTAGCGGCCTAGCCACTCCCGTAGCCTATCGCGGGGTAGTTAGCGTATAATAAACGTAAATTTACCCCAACCTTAACTTAGACATATGCAAACTCAAGCCAAACAACAAATTGTTCTTGCCAGTGGCAACAAAGGCAAACTTGCCGAATTTGATCAAATGCTGACAGCATTTAATATTGAAGTATTACCACAGAATCAATTTAACGTGACTGAGGTTGCTGAAACTGGCACGACGTTTGTTGAAAATGCCATCATAAAAGCGCGTCATGCCGCTGAAATAACCGGTAAAGCAGCTATTGCGGATGACTCAGGTATTGAAGTTGATGCGCTACAAGGTCAACCAGGGATATATTCAGCTCGTTACTCTGGTGAGAATGCGACTGAAACCAGCAATTACCTCAAGTTACTCGAGGCATTACAAGGTGAAACGCTTCGTTCTGCCCGTTTCCAATGTGTGCTTGTGTATTTGCGTCATGCTAAAGATCCTACACCAATCATTTGCCAAGCCTCATGGGAAGGTACAATAAACCATGCCCCACAAGGTGAACACGGCCATGGCTATGACCCGGTATTTATTCCCCAAGGTTTTGATTGCTCCGCAGCAGAATTAACCCGTGAGCAAAAAAATGCCCATAGCCATAGAGGTAAGGCACTTGAACTGCTAGTGAGTGCCATGAAAGCACAAGGGATTATTTCATCGACAAATACATCAATTAACACTTTGGATGATAATCAATAAATGACATTGCAATTACCACCGCTTAGTTTGTATATCCATATTCCTTGGTGCGTACAAAAATGTCCTTATTGTGATTTCAACTCCCACGGTCAAAATGGTGAGTTACCACAGCAGCAATATGTTGATGTGTTATTGGACGATTTAAAACAAGACTTGGCTTATGTTCAAGGCCGAAAGTTGCATACCATCTTTATCGGCGGTGGAACGCCATCGTTATTTGATGCCAGTCAAATTCAACGTTTGCTAGAAGGCGCGCAAGCTTTAATCCCTTTTGAAGATAATATTGAAATCACTATGGAAGCCAATCCAGGTACATTAGAACATGACGACTTTAGTGCTTACCGTGGTGCGGGGGTCACTCGATTATCGATTGGGGTGCAAAGCTTTTCCAAAGAAAAACTTAATCTGCTTGGGCGTATCCACAACGAGGATGAAGCTAAAATAGCCGCGCAAAAAGCCAAACAAGCTGATTATTTAAGTTTTAATCTCGACTTAATGCACGGTTTGCCTAACCAAAGTTTTGACGAGGCAATGCATGATATCGATACCGCAACAGCCTTAGCTCCGCCGCACCTTTCTTGGTATCAACTCACCATTGAACCCAACACCTTGTTCCATTCAAAGCCGCCACAATTACCCGACGATGAGAACTTGTGGCAAATTTATGAGCAAGGTCAGCAGCGCTTGGCGGCATTAGGCTACGAGCAATACGAAATATCGGCCTATGCCAAACCTGGATACCAATGTCGCCATAATCTAAATTATTGGCAATTTGGCGATTACCTCGGTATAGGTTGCGGTGCTCACGGCAAAATCACCCTGCCCGACTCAAATCGGATTGTCCGTACCGTTAAAATAAAGCACCCTAAAGGTTACCTAGCGGCGGATAAATATACTTTTGAAACCACTGATGTCATTGAAGAAGATCGCCCATTAGAATATTTAATGAACCGCTTAAGATTAATGAAGCCAATCCCTAAAACAGAATTTGAGCAACGTACAGGACAATCTGCAGAGGTCGTAAAATTGGGAATGCAAAAATCAATTGAACGGGGATTATTGACCGAAACCACAACACATTGGCAATTAACACCTAAAGGCCACATGTTTGTAAATGATCTCTTGTCTCAATTTATTTAAGCAGTCTATTTAATAACACACGATGACTCGCGGTTTACTTTCCAGACCAGTAACTGCGAGTTATACCAATCTCATTAAATATCTGGTCAGTTCACATATTTAATAGGATTGGTATTAATCCTCAAACAGTCCCACTGCAACCTCAATTCACTGACGTTAAAACACACTTTCTAACATTTCTGTTCACATTTTTAGACAAAGCTTGATTAGGATATGCGCCTATAACTAAGATACTTTGGAAAGATATCAATGACTATTAAAACTAAAACAACCCTCGTTGCTGTCGCGTTATCAAGCCTTTTAAGCGCATCAGTTATAGCCCATTCGAATAACATGCCACAATTGAACTCGCAAGAAAGTGCCATAAAAGCAAGCCAACCATCAGAGTCAGAAAAGGCTAATGCATTATTTGAAGCCATTTTTATGGAAAATGTGATGGCGAATCCGGTTAACCAAACTTACCTTGGTATCAAACAAGATTACGGCAAATGGAATGACTTATCAGATACTGCTGCCGACGCAGATTTAGCGCGCACTAAAGATCAACTTGCGAGGCTAAACCGCCTTGATGTCAATAAACTCAATGAACAAGCTGCGTTAAGTTATGAGCTATTAAAAATGAGTTTAGAACACAGCATTGCGGATGACCAATGGCGTTATCACACCTATCCTATTAACCAAATGTATGGTGTCCACTCAAAAGTGGCTTCATTTCTTATCAATCAACATCAAATAACTGATGAGAGCGATGCCAAAGCCTATATCAGTCGCTTAAATGGGATACCAACACTACTATCGCAATTAGAAACCTCATTAGACATCCGTGCTAAAAAGCATATCATCGCGCCAAAATTTGTATTTGCCTATGTGATTTCAGATAGCAAAAACATTATAAATGGCGCACCATTTTCTGATACTGGAAAAGATAGCGCTTTATGGGCAGATGCGACACGTAAGATCAATAAACTCAAAATCTCTGATGACAGTAAGCAAGCTTTATTGACCGAAGTTAGACAAGCCCTGCTTACTAAGGTAAAGCCTGCATATGAGCAATTAATTACCTATACCAAGTCACTTGAAGCACGTGCAGATACTAAAGATGGTGTGTGGAAACTGCCTGAGGGAGAGGCGTTTTACAATAACGCTCTTGCCCGCACCACCACAACAAACATGACTGCAGACACCATCCATAAGCTTGGTTTAACTGAAGTTAAGCGTATTCATGATGAGATGCGGGTTATCATGAAAAAACTAGGTTTTACCGGGAGTTTGCAAGAGTTCTTTGTTTTTATGCGCGATGATAAACAATTTTATTATCCTAACACCATAGAAGGTAAAACAGCGTATCTAACCCAAGCCAAGTCGCTGATCGATACTATGGAGTCTCGTTTAGACGAAGTGTTTACCATTAAACCTAAAGCTGCGTTAGTGGTGCGAAAGGTTGAAGCATTCCGAGAAAAATCAGCTGGTAAAGCATTTTATGATCAGCCCGCACCAGACGGCTCACGCCCTGGCAGCTATTACGCCAACCTTTACACTATGGAAGCAATGCCAAAGTATCAAATGGAAGCTCTGGCTTACCATGAAGGGATCCCAGGACATCACATGCAAATTGCCATTGCACAAGAATTACAAGGCATTCCGAAATTCCGTAAGTTTGGTGGCTATACTGCTTATATTGAAGGCTGGGGGCTTTACTCAGAGTATTTCCCTAAGGAAATGGGGTTTTATGCCGATCCTTATTCTGACTTTGGCCGTTTATCAATGGAGCTATGGCGCGCATGCCGTTTAGTGGTTGATACTGGTATACATGCTAAAAAGTGGACTCGAGAACAAGCAATCGCTTATTACGTTGAAAATACACCTAATGCTGAATCTGATGCGATAAAAATGGTCGAACGTCATATTGTTATGCCATCACAAGCAACGGCATATAAAGTCGGAATGATTAAGATATTACAGCTACGTGAGCAAGCTAAAAAAGCATTAGGTACTAAGTTTGATATTCGTGAATTTCATACCTTAATCTTAAAAAATGGTCCATTGCCATTAGATATACTTGAAGAACAAGTAAATAAGTGGATTGAGAAGGTTAAATTACAGTAATTTAATCGTAATAATGAAACAAATGGCAACTCTAGGTTGCCATTTTTTATCGCTTTCCACAAAAAAATAACCCCAGAACAAAGTCTGGGGTAAACCAAAAAAACTAGGATGATGGTTTTAAGGTTGGCATTGTTTTAGTTTGTAACAATCATTGCCAACACTGATCCAAAACTTGCAATAATGCCGATTTGTACGCCTCTCTGGAAAGGGGTCATTTTTCAGAAAAACGTTTGGTTCAAATCATTTTGAATCAACTCACTACCATTGTATTGATATAAGAACAGAGTTCAACCATTTAACAAATGTAAATCACTAACCTCTTGATTAGTAAATCGCATATTAACAGAAAACATTATATTCAATCACAACAAAATCAAATGCTTAACCTGCCACTACAGGGCGAGAGATAGCGCTGTTTCAAACAAAGAACAATGTTTTCACTTTTTACTTACGAAGTTTATACAAATGGTCATACTTAGCGTCCCAATATGGCGGGCTACCAATATGAGTTTTGATAAAATCAATAAACGCACTCACCTTTGGAGCTAAATGTTTACGGCGTGGGTAAACGGCTTGCAATGGCAGATTATGAGTTAATTGCCAGTCGGGTAACAAAGGCACTAATGTCCCTTGGGCAATTTCATCTTCCAGTAAATAACTGGCTAGATATACAATACCTAAACCACTTACGGCTGCAGATTTTAATGCCGGGGCATTATCAACACGGAAATTACCTGACACCCCAATTTCACAATAATCTTCGCCCTTTTTAAATTGCCAAACACTGTGTTCATGCCATTCACCTTGGTACACTAAACAGTTGTGTTCAACCAACTGTTCAGGTCGGCTAATATTGCCATGCTGAGCAATATAACCTGGGGATGCCACGAGCAAAAACTGGCATTTCATTAATGGTCTAGCCACCATGCCTAACGGTAATTGTTCAGACATAGTTAACAGTAAATCTAAGCCTTCACTGACAACATCAACTTTGTGATCAAGTAAACTCACTTGTAACTCAAGTTCTGGATGTTTCGCCATGAATTCCGGTAAAGCTGGAATAATATGCATAGTACCAAATGATTGCGATATCCCGACTTTTAACACTCCGCGAGTTGCATCATTTAAGTTATGCACACTTGAGACCGCTTGCTCAGCATCTCGAAGTAGCTCTTCACCTTGTAAATATAGTAAGTTACCGGCTTCAGTCAGACTTAAGCTACGTGTCGTACGTTGAATAAGCTGCACACCAAGTTTATGTTCAAGATCTGCAACTTGAGTACTCACTTTAGATTTAGAAATACCAAGACGTCTGGCGGCTGCACTAAAACTTCCTGCTCGTGCAACATGAGTAAAAATTGCGATAGGTTCTAACAGTTCTAACATGAAAGTCGCCTTAAGCTGTTTACGACATTAATAAAAATTTCAGATTTTTGTATGCCATTGTGAATAACTAAACCTTGTAACATATCGATATCAATATTCAGTTATTATATTTATTCATGCAAAAAGAGCATCAAAGTTAACCAATACTGCAAATCAGCACCAACAAATGACCATTCCGAAATATAACCACATCTAAAGTAGAGTGTAATTTTGTTATAATTTTTATGAGTATAACAAAAAAAGCCCATATGGCTCTATATTTATAATTGACAATTTTTTTATCAGAACAAAGCAACGCAAGCTATAGCGGTGAAATCGGTAAATTAGCCAGGTAAAAAAAGCCCCTGTGTCTTCAAAAAGAGTACAGGGGAAAGTCAGGAGTCTGGAAAGGGAGATTGAAAAAAATAATTTTTATATTTACTCCTTTAACTCACCTAGTTTAGCTAATGTATAAGGTGCTAGTTCTGGAATGGCTTTCCGCACTTGGCTTTCTAACACCAATAATCCTTCAAAATTGTCACATACTTTATTTGCTCGCTGCTCAAGTCCCTGCGATTGCGATTCAAATTGTTGCTCAATATCCTTACCAATATTTTCCATTTTTACTGAAAAGGCATTTATTTTCTCTTCAAATGTCCCGCCTTCTGAAGACATGATTTGACTGCCTAATGTCATCATTAATGTGCCCATTGAATTGGATACCATTTGTTCTACTTCTTGCTCAAACTCTTCATTAAATGCATGTTCTATTGAAGAGTCAGTTGAACCTAGGTAAAATTTATCGCCTTGTTGATATGCCATAGTATCAATACGTTTTTGAATACCACGGGTTAATGTTTCAATTTGACTACCTGTTGCATCACCAAAAATGGGCGTTAGCGCCATATTAATCGCTTGAGAGGCCATGGAAACCACATCCGCCACCAAATCAATCACGTCAGGCACTTGTCGTGATAACTCTTCAGAATACTGTGTAAGTAATGCCTGTTGCTTATCGTTTAGGGTGACTTTTTTGCCATCAACATATAATTGCCCCAGTTCAACACGGTACTTCTCTGTACCATTATCGCTAAGCTGTAAATTTGAAGGTTCAACGGTAACGTCGTAGTTTAATGTGACGTCACACTTTTCATCATTAATTGACATTTTTGCCATGGCAGGAGTGGATACAACGGCAGTAAATAACACGCTGGTTAATGCTAAACCACAAATCAATTTTTGTTTGGTCATAATAAAAGTCCTTTTGCAAAACGAATATCAATGAAGTATTAGTTAATGTGAAGCATTAGTTGTGCCAAGATAAATAAAACACTATTTTACAAACACTTAAACCACTAAATACTTATAGGAATAGATTTAAAATTGAGAAAATGAATGAGGATATGCATTTATTTGTAAAATAAACCAAAAAGTAGTCTATTTTACAAATATAGATGTGACATTAAAAAATAGAGCGACCTAGTGTTTGACTTAACAGTTCGAGCATGGCCGTTCCAGCCAATGAATTACCATTTTTATCAAGCTCTGGAGACCATACACAAATAGACATGTCGCCAGGAATAACCGCAATAATGCCGCCTCCAACACCGCTTTTACCGGGCATACCCACTCGATAAGCAAACTCACCTGCGCCATCATATAAACCAGATGTCGCCAGTAATGCATTGAGTTGTCGAGTTTGTACAGGCGACACTAAACTGTCACCATCAAGTGTCTTACCACGATTAGCCAAATAGAACATTGCACGAGATAAGTCTGCACAGTTCATTCTTAGCGCACAATAATGGAAATAGGTTTTAAGCACCGTATTCACATCACCATCAAAATTACCAAATGACTTCATTAAATAGGCAATTGAAGCGTTGCGAGCACTGAACTGGAACTCCGAATCAGCGACAACCTTGTCGTAAGATAACGTTGGGTTTTGACTTAATTGACGGACAACCTCAAGCATACGATGCTTAGGCGCCCCTAAGCGTGCGTATAACAAGTCAGCAATCACCAATGCACCAGCATTAATAAAAGGGTTACGAGGTTTACCACGTTCTAATTCAACCTGTACGAGTGAGTTAAATGAATGCCCTGAGGGTTCTTTACCCACACGACTCCATATTTCGTCTTCGGTATATAGATTAAGCGCTAAAGTAAGGCTAAAAACTTTTGAAATACTTTGAATTGAAAAAGGTTCTAAATAATCACCAGCCCCCATTGTTTGGCCGTCAATGGTTGTCACTGCAATTCCGATTTTGTTGGGGTCAATACAGGCAAGCGCAGGAATATATCCTGCGACCTTGCCTTTACCCAATAGCGACCTGACTTTATCGACTGCTTGTTGAAGTAATAATTGTTCGGGCAATTTGACCTAACCCCACCAAATATCAAACAACTCACTCACATTAAGATCAGTTACTGGCTTGTCTTTCCAAAATGCATTGACTGCAGCAATATCATCATCAGTACATTTGCCAATCATTTGGGTCGCAATAATACCTTCCCATTGTTTATGTCCACCGCCGTGGAAACCTAATTGACGAGGCTCAATCACTTCAGCAATAAACTGATCAACTAAATTATCGATATCTTCTTCAGATACAGATTCATCAAACGTCCAGTTAAGTTCAAATCCTAACTCTTGAAACTCATCAACCCGTAACTTTTTACGTAAACGACGACTGCGGTTTTGCGCCATGGTGCATTCTCCAATTGTTGAAAGTGTAGTTGTGATTAAGCGATACGCTCAAACATGATATCCCATACGCCATGACCAAGTCGGTGGCCTCTAGCTTCAAACTTTGTTAGCGGACGATGCTCTGGACGTTCGACAACGGTACCCGTTTCCGATTGATTTTTATAGCCATCTGCAGCATTCATTATCTCTAACATATGCTCGCTGTAATTTTCCCAATCTGTCGCCATATGAAACACACCACCAATTTTAAGCTTACGACGGATAAGTTGCACAAACTCAGCTTGCACAATTCGGCGTTTATGGTGACGTTTTTTATGCCATGGATCAGGGAAAAATAATTGTACTCGCGCAAGAGAGCCATCGGCAATACTGTGTTCTAACACTTCCATTGCATCATGATGATATATTCGTAAATTAGTGACGTTAGCTTCACCCGCATCCGCAAGACACGAACCAATACCAGGTTTATGAACTTCGATGCCAATAAAGTTTTGCTCTGGGGCTGCTTGGGCCATTTGGACTAATGATGCGCCCATACCAAAACCAATTTCCAAAACGGTATTCGCATCGCGACCAAAAACGTGGGCCAAATCCAACGGTTGTGGAGTATAATCAAGGCCCATAGTTGGCCAATATGCCTCAATTGCTTGAGATTGACCTTTAGTTAATCGGCCTTCACGTAAAACAAAACTTCTGATTTTACGAATATACTTACCGTCTTCGTTAAATTCAGCTGTGGTAACGTCGCTCATTATTGCCTCATTGCTTGCATACTTTACGTAGCGTATTTGTTGTAGCAACTGGCTAGGTAGCCTGTCGCTATTTGTTAATACACTACGTCATTGCTATCTGTTATAGATCATTTTAAAAATTCAGTTAGCCATTATACCTAAACTCGTAGCACATGTTTACGCTAAATTAGACAAGATCATATGATTCTGCTCAGCTCACGATATAAAGCTAAAACACTTTGCCTACTTGTTTAATAAAATAGCTATAGATACACTGCGCCCATGAAAAAAGAGACTTCGTTTGCCGAGCATATTATCGCTTGGTACGACCTACATGGTCGTAAAACCCTGCCATGGCAGATTAACAAAACGCCCTATCGAGTTTGGGTGTCGGAAATTATGCTCCAACAAACCCAAGTAGCAACGGTTATTCCATATTATGAAACCTTTATGGCTAGATTTCCGACGGTAGTAGACCTTGCCAATGCACATCAAGATGAAGTTTTACACTTATGGACTGGACTAGGTTACTACGCCAGAGCGCGTAATCTACACAAAGCGGCGCAGCATATTCGTGATGCCTTTAATGGTACGTTCCCGAGCCACTTTGATGATGTCGTCGCACTACCAGGTATAGGTAAATCCACTGCTGGCGCAGTGTTATCCTTATCACTCGGGCAACACCACTCGATTTTAGACGGTAATGTAAAACGAGTTTTAGCGAGACACAGTGCTATTGCAGGTTGGCCCGGACAAAAAAATGTTGAACAACAATTATGGCAATTAACCGATGCATTAACACCAGCCAAAAATGTTGAAAAGTTTAACCAAGCAATGATGGATATTGGCTCAAGTGTTTGTACTCGCAGTAAACCCAATTGTGCCGTTTGCCCAGTAGCAATTGATTGTGTCGCTCAACAAACGGGGCACCAAAGCCAATACCCGGGTAAAAAGCCTAAAAAAGTCACGCCAGAAAAGTCAGCTTTTATGCTGGTTTTAGTCGATAACAGCGCAGACTCGGTGAAAGTTCAGCTTATCCAACGTCCACCCGCGGGTATATGGGGAGGCTTATGGTGCTTTCCGCAATTTGAACACAAAGCAGCATTAGATGATTATTTATCGCTACACAATTTAATTGCATCAGATCAAGGGCTAGCAGGATTTAGGCATACTTTTAGTCACTTCCATCTGGATATTCACCCCGTATTAGTTGAATTATCTGACGAACACCCAACAGGCATCATGGAACAAACCTCGGCTCTCTGGTATAACATAGAGCAACCTGCGAAAGTCGGGTTGGCAGCTGCCACAGAACGTATTTTGGCTAATTTAGCCGTACTTTTCGCGACACATTAGTTTTTACAATAATTAAAGTTAGTAAGGAATCATCATGGCTCGCACAGTTCACTGTCAACATCTCAATAAATCAGCTGACGGCTTAGATTTTCAGCTTTATCCTGGCGAATTAGGTAAGCGTATTTTCGACAATATCAGTAAAGAAGCATGGGGCTTATGGCAAAAAAAGCAAACTATGCTCATTAATGAAAAGAAGCTCAATATGATGAATGTCGATGATCGCAAGTTTCTTGAAGAGCAGATGACGCACTTCTTATTTGAAGGTAAAGATGTCGAAATCGAAGGCTATGTTCCGCCAGCTGAAGATGAGTAACGAACCGATATAAACAATCATGTTGTCAAGATAAAGCCGCTTAGTTTAGCGGCTTTATCTATTTAATAACTAACCAGCGAGGTTATTGCTTAACGCCTTCTACTACTAATGCTAATTCAACATTAGCAGAGGCTGGGCCTAAATCCATTTTGACACCAAAATCTTTCATTGCAAAAGTAGTTGTACCACTAAAACCTGCACGATAACCGCCCCAAGGGTCTTTACCTTCACCAATAGCAACTGCATCGATTGTTAAAGGTTTTGTGACGCCATTTAAGGTAAAGTTACCATTAATGACAAACTGATTGTTACCTTTATCAACTATAGATGTCGATGTAAAAGAAGCTTCTGGGAATTTACTGGTATTTAAAAAGTCTGCACTGCGTAAATGCTTATCACGCTCGGCATGATTAGAATCTACACTGTTAGTATTAATTTTAACATTCACTTTGGCATCAGCCACTTTGTTAGCATCAAAACTAAAGTCACCAGAAAACTCATTAAAACGTCCTACAACAAAACTATAACCCAAATGGCTTACGCTAAATTGAATCGATGCATGTGCACCTTGAGTGTCGATAACATAGTCGGCAGCATTAACAGCAACAGGTAACATAAACGTTGACCCTATTAGGGCTGCTATAAGGTGTTTCTTCATGATTTTTATTCCTTTAAGTTAAATAGTTAGGTAAAGCTTTTTTTGTCAAAAATCACAACCAGGCTTGTTGATTTATCGTGGTTGAAACATCAGCAGGCCCAAATGCATTAGAGAATAAGATGGTGCAATTACTTGCTAATACGACTCGGTATCAGCATTCGCTTGAGGGTGTTATCTTTATCAATCACATGATGCTTTATCGCCCCCGCAGCATGTAAAACAACTAGTCCGATTAAGCTATAAGCAAGATACTGATGTATTAGTCCCGCGATATCTGCTTGGTCCTCAATAAAGGCATTAGGAAAAGGCACCGCAAACCAGTCAAAAATCCAGATATCTCTACCATCAGCGGTTGAAATCATAATGCCTGAACACATGATCAGTAGCATAAGCGTATAAAGGAGTGTGTGCGCCCATTTCGCCAAACGTTTTTCCCATTGCTGATGATTCGGTAGCGGTTTAGGGGTGTGAGATATCACTCGCCATACTAATCTTAACAAGGTCAATCCAAGTAAAAGCAGACCGACACTTTTATGAATATGGGGTGCGGTTTGATACCAACTACTGTAGTACGTCAGCTCGACCATCCAATAACCCACACTAAAAAGGCCAATAACTGCGATAGCAGACAACCAATGGATAAAAATGGTGACCAGCCCATAGCCCGCTAAAGTGTTTTTAAACATGTCTTGCTTTCCTTGGTAAAAGTCACAACATCTTAACGTCATTTTCCGGAAAGAAAATCAGTAAAAGTAGCCAATATCATTCGATAAAATAGAAACAAACATAAATGCCCTAAATTCACTATCAGAATGGGGATGATTAAAGGCAATATAAGTCAATTATGGTTGTTAAATAATCGAGATATCACCCATCACTATGGGCAATAATTTTTGTTTTCGAAATAACAACACCTTAAGCACTGTTAATTAAGATGTTTCAACCTACAAAAAAGTTCGCTTATTTACATGTAAATTTATTATTCGTCAGCCTCCTACATTGAAATGGGTGTTCAAACGATAAAATTAACTAAAAACACACAACACAATAAAATCCATCAGCGTTCTTGCACTCTCGCAATAGAAAATTGCGAAGTCTATACTACCTTGCTAACGCAAAAAATGACCTCTTGTATTAAAAACAATCAGAAAGCGATAAAAAAGCCCCCATTTGCACATTAACTAGCCGAACAAGTAAAAACATTTGAAAAACCACTTGCACGATAAAATCCATCACTATATTATGTGCGCACTCCAGACGAGACAGGCATTGATTACCAAGTTAATACCTAGTTTGAAGTAGCTAACTAACGCTTAGTTAGTTGCCCGAATAGCTCAGTCGGTAGAGCAGAGGATTGAAAATCCTCGTGTCCCTGGTTCGATTCCGGGTTCGGGCACCACAATTTAGCCGGCATAGCTCAGTTGGTAGAGCAACTGACTTGTAATCAGTAGGTCCCGAGTTCGACTCTTGGTGCCGGCACCATAAAAACAAAAACGCCACTCTTTGAGTGGCGTTTTTGTATCTGTAATATTAGTTGAATGAAGTATCTATATTCATACCAATCCGCATTAGAATATGATCTATTTTAATAAGGATTGGTATCAAATGTGTTATACACGTTCCAGTAATGATGTGATCAGAGCCACTCAGCTTTTTCGGTTTGAGACGTATTATACCAATCTCATTAAATATCTGGTCAGTTCAGAGTCTCTCAGTTTTTTCAATTCAAGGCACATTGATGTAGAAATGGTTGTTCCCTTTTAAATCGATGTAACACAGAAGTGGAATACCTGAGAGACGCCATTCTGGCGGGTTTCAAAGTCCTTTATGCTTCGTTAGATGCTTTCAAAATACGACTGCATGGTCTATTTTTTTCCATAAAAAATAACACATTCCCACC
>NZ_JBSQBN010000119.1:0-14256 GCF_053850585.1 Shewanella sp. A22 | reverse complement strand
CATTGATGTAGAAATGGTTGTTCCCTTTTAAATCGATGTAACACAGAAGTGGAATACCTGAGAGACTCCATTCTGGCGGGTTTCAAAGTCCTTTATGCTTCGTTAGATGCTTTCAAAATACGACTGCTCCTGCGTTGCTCTACCTCCCACATCAAATGACTTTGATGTGGGAGACTACACCTACAGTCATTTTCATTGAACTGGTTCTAGTGACCGCAGCCTAAAATAGATCATATTCTAATAAGGATTGGTATAAGAGATTTATACCGTTATGTGATCAATCACAATCACACTCAAGGCTTTCAGTTTGAGGCATTGTTGAAATACCGCTTATTCACTTATAACGTGATACAACAAAGAAATAGAAAGGCAAAGGACTTTTTATCCCTTTAACTGCTGGGTTGCGCACTCTAACAACTGCTGTTGAAGGCGTTTGTCATCAAGTGTTGCTTGGCTAATAAGCTCAATTCGCGAATCAAGTACCTCGTCTAGCTCGTCTAAGGTCAATTTATCATCAACCATATTGACACTCAAAATGCCATCAGAGGTAATCACTATCGCTTTTAATCTAAGCACATTTAAGGTTTTTACAAATTCTACCCACGCCATAAATTTCTCAAAACTAAAACAATATTGACTGGCAATTATCCAACCATAACTGTAACAACCTTCACCTTGATTAGTTTTGTAAATGTAACCTTGCTCAGCAAGCTGTTGTTGAATATGGTCATTATCAGAAGAGGATGAAGCCGAGGGGATAAACCATTGATTAGCCGTACTATTGAGTAAGCTTGTAGGCTTAGAGGGTGTAAATAACGGGCGCCGAGCACGAGCCGTTGGCTGATCCAATAAATCGAGTATGTGTTGTATTTGCGCTGTCTGAGTCAAAACATCAGCACAGGTCACCACTGGCGTATCAGCTCGCTGTAATTGAGCCATATACATGGTTAACTGCTGCGTATCTTGTACGGTGTAAAACTGTGCTTTATTGGCAATAACGGTATCGGCAATTTGTAATTGTTGTATAAAAGTCTCATGGTTATGATAACGGCTATCACTCACTTTACGGGCATCAACCAAACATAAACAGGTTTGTAATTTAATAACTTGCTGGAAATGTGGTGCTTGCAATATTTTAGTGATTTCAACTGGATGACCGAGCCCCGTAGGCTCAATAAGTAATCTATCTGGTTTTGCTTGTTGAATAAGTTGATTAATGGCGACCTGTGTTGGGACTCCTGCCGCGCAACACAAGCAACCACCAGGCACTTCTTTAATCACAACGTTAGGCGATGATGATGCCGAGCGAGTCGCATTTAGTAAACCACCATCAATACCAATTTCGCCAAACTCATTCACCAATACCGCCCAAACTTCATTTTGCGGTTTATTGGCCAACAATTGCTTAATGAGCGTGGTTTTACCCACCCCCAAAAAGCCCGTAATAATATTGGTTTTTATCGGTTGAGTGATCATTTCTTTGCTTTAGCGTATTTGCCTTTTCGGGTAGGTTTTACATCGGTTTGCGATGGTTTTCCCCGTTTATGTTTAAAGGTTTTTTTAGGTTTTTCTGTGGCGACATCTCGGTATCTGGCTGGCAATGGCGCGCCTTCGTCATATCCTGTAGGCACTAACATGGGTAACGTTTGTCCAATAAGTTGCTCAATCGCACCTAACAATTCTAGTTCTTGCGGGCTGACTAATGAAATTGCCTCACCGGCTAACCCTGCACGCCCAGTCCGGCCTACGCGATGGACATAGTCTTCACACTCTTCTGGTAATTCAAAGTTAATCACTCGTGGTAAGGCTTGAATATCTAATCCGCGGGCAGCTAAATCTGTGGCAATTAACACACGTAACTGACCAGCTTTAAACTCTTCTAACGCACGATTTCGAGCGCCTTGACTTTTATCACCATGAAACACCGATGATTTAATGCCATCGAGGGTTAACTCTCGATATAAGTGATCCGCCGTTTCTTTACGACTGGTAAATACCATCACTTGCTGCCAATTATGTTTACCAATTAATTCGGATAGCAACTCGGCTTTACGTCGAGTATCCACTTTGTACACTTGCTGAGTAACATTTGCAGCGGTGGTTTGCGTTTCTACATGGACAAATTCAGGCCCATCGAGCATCTTAGCCGCAAGCGTTTTAACATCTTCTGAATAAGTAGCGGAAAACATCATGGTTTGATGTTGCCTGGCAATTAAACGTTTCACTTTTTCAATATCTTTAACAAAACCAAGGTCAAGCATACGGTCTGCTTCATCAATCACTAAATGGGTTATCGATGATAAATCCAATTCATGCTGACCAATAATGTCAAATAACCGGCCTGGCGTGGCCACCAAAACATCCACGCCTTGTTCTAATGCTTTACGCTGCGGGTTGATACTTGCACCGCCATAAACCGCTAAGCTAGTGACACTAATAAATTGGCTATATTTAACTAAATTCTGCTCAATTTGAATCGCTAACTCACGAGTTGGCGTCATAATTAATGCACGTAACCGATGTGATGGCGATAACGCAAGATGCGCTTGCGCCATTAAATGGCTGAGTAAAGGTAAAGCAAAAGCAGCCGTTTTGCCTGTCCCGGTTTCGGCACTGGCTAATATATCTCGACCGGTTAACGCTAGTGGGATAACCGCTTGTTGGACCGGAGTAGCAGTATGATACCCAGATTGATTAACCGCATTTAACAGTAGTGGCGGTAATCCTAGCGACGTAAATGACATAACAGACTCAATAAACAATGAAATAGCCTGCTATTGTATACTAATCCCCAGAGGATTAACCACGTAAACGTGCACGTTCATCGCTCCCCATAAACACGACACTCTTAACATGCCACGGCGAAAACACTGAATCATCACTAGCGCAGTAAAGGGCTATTTGAAACTCGTTTTGTGTGCTGCGTTGACATTAAGTACTGTTGCTCAAAATCAGCGCGGGTTAAGGCATGTGAAAAAAGGTATCCTTGGGCGTAATCACAACCAGCAAACGCGAGTAAGCTACGTTGTTTTTCAGTTTCTACTCCTTCAGCAACCACTTTCATCCCAAGTTTATGCGCCATCACAATCATCGCTTCGCATAAACACAGATCATTGCTACCCGCCGTCAAATTATTCACAAAGCATTGATCTATTTTAAGATAATTAACATTGAACTTCTTTAAATGTCGCAACGATGAGTAACCTGTACCAAAATCATCGAGCGACATTTGCATACCCGCATTGCGGAAAGCCAATAATTTTTCTTCAATGTTGCACTCTGCATTGAGTAATAATTTTTCTGTCACTTCAATGCAAATACTTTTAGTTGGTAACGCTAAGCGCGCCATGTGCTTAAGCCAATCATCAATCGCAGTCGACTCATCTCGAAATTCTACCGATGATTTATTAATACTAATTTGAACATCGCTATTAAACTGTGTCTTCCATTGGGCGGCTTGCTCACAAGCTTGATAGAATACCCAATTACCAATATCAATTATCATGCCTGTATCTTCAGCGATAGAAATAAAGTCAGCAGGCGAAATTAATCCCATCGTTGGATGCTTCCAGCGGATCAGGGCTTCGGCTTTGAAAACCTGCCGAGTATTTACATCCACAATAGGTTGATAATACAGCTCAAATTGTTGCTGAATAATTGCCACTTTAAGATCTTGAATCAACATAATTCGCTTTTGAGAATGATCTTGCATCGCAGGGGTAAAATAATTAAACCTATTACGCCCATGAGTTTTGGCCGAATACATCGCTTGATCTGCATTCTTTAATAATGCCTCTGTGGTTTTTGCATCATCAGGAAATAAGGTAATGCCAATACTGCCACTTATATAAGCCGTTTTATCGCCCAATTGATAAGGTTCAGCCAAACGTTTAAGTATTTGTTGCGCCACGCGATCGACACCATTGGCATTTTCAAGACTGGTCAATACAATTGTAAATTCATCCCCCCCGAGGCGGGCAACCACATCGGTTTCTCGTATGCACTGCTTGAGGCGTTCAGCTGTTTCGAGTAACAACGCATCACCCATATCATGACCAAGGGTGTCATTAATCTCTTTAAAAAAATCCAAGTCTAAAAACATCAAGGCAAAATGACTGTGTTGCCGGTCGGAATGTAATACCTCCTGATTTAAAAATGTTAATAGCATCCTACGATTGGGTAGCCCAGTAAGTGCATCATAATTTGCCTGACGCCATATCAATTCTTCAGTTTGCTTTTTCTCGGTAATATCAGAAAAAAGCGCAACAAATTGCGCGGTTTGTGAGTGGGTTTGAATAATGGAATTAATGGTTAATAAAATCAGGTAGTTTTCACCATCTTTGCGTTGCATCCACACTTCGCCATGCCAATGCCCTACTTTGTTAAGTTGCTCTCTGAGCTGATCATAAAAGTGTTTAGGCTGTAAATCAGTTTCAAATAGATCTAAATGCCGACCTTGAATCTCTTCTTTACTGTATCCTGTGATACAAGAAAAAGCCGGATTGGAATCTATAAGGATCCCTTTAGCGGTGAACACGCTCATGGCTTCACTGGAGTTTTGATATACGGATGTGGCAATATTTAATGAATCTTCAACTTGCTTAATGTCAGTAATATCACTATGAGTACCGCACACCCTAAGTGGATTACCTTTATCATCAACATCGACGACTTTCCCTGTTTGCAAAACCCAACGACTGCCACCTTGCAAATTGGTTAACTGATATTCAACTCGTTGGCTAATACATCGTCCTTTGCTAATCTCATTAATACTTCGCAGAACTTTAAACTTATCCTTAAACCGTATCGCTTGAATCCATCGTTCTGGGTGCTGATTAAGCTCTTCCATTGAACAACCTAAGATATCGGCGCTATATTGATTAGTACTAATACGATTGCCAATAACATCCCAATCCCATACACCTAGCTCACTGCTATCAAGAACCAGTTCAAGTTGCTCTTTACTGTGCAATAAGGCTTGTTGAGATTGTTTCTGTTGGGTGATATCTAAAAAGCCGGCAATCACAAGAAAAGTATTGTCCTGAACATGGCGACGGCATGCTACTGTCATATGGGTGTATACAATGGCCCCATCTTTAGCGATAAAACGCTTATCCGTTTCGTATTCATCAAGCTCACCTTTGAGCATTTTATTAAACAACAATAAATCTTTATTCAAGTCATCTGGATGGGTTAATTCTGGCCATGTTAATGATTTCAACTCTTTTTCTGTGTAACCAAACATCCGACATAAATAAGGATTAACTTTCAACCAGTATTTATTTTTTGTGGTAATTGAAATCCCAATATTACCAATATCAAACTGGCTTTTAAAAAGAAAATCCTCTTGTAACTTAACTTGTATATTGCGGTCCCTAAACACCACTTTAACAAGCAAGTGACCCGTTAACATGGTCAATAACGGCAACACCAACAATGCCGGAAATAACACAATGCTAATGGCTTGTATGGCTTGTTCATAGGGTAATAAGAATAACCATTGCAATAGCATGGCGTGCATAATAAAACCCAAAAAGAAAAACTCACGATAACTAATATGATCTAATTCATGCTGCCGAAACTGACGCCAAACCAAGCCAAATAGTGCACTGCTGCTCAGAATAAATATTCCAATCCATACGACAACGCCACCCAAATAATATTGATAAAGCACCATCATGATCGATGCGAGAACAGTTGGAATGACACCAAAAAATAATCCACTCAAACAAAGCACAACCGAGCTTGCATCAAACAACACGTCTTGTTGAGCCACCAGAGGATCGATCATAATAACGACACCAACAATGCCGATAAGTGCACCCATAAAAAATTGCCAAAAAACAGAGTGCCCCTTGCGGTGATGCAGTGGGTAGAGTGAATATAGATAAATCAACGCGAGTAACAACGCTGCATTTTCTAAGATTGAGAAAAAAACATTTAGACTAAACATCTATACATTTCCCTTATTAATCCCTAACAAGCACAGTAGCATCCTAGCCGTCTCTATTTAGTGTAGTTGAAGCAAACTCACACCATGTCTTATATTTATACCGTAAGCCCTCCTATATATAAAGATCAGAATATTCATTAGAGATCCAGCAAATACATTTTGAACCATACAGCACATCTCAAACTACGCCCATAAACAGCTCCAACAAGCCATTGTTTAACCAATGTTAAGCCAGATCACAGTTACGTTGAAAATGTTGCGTTTGTAATAAAATCACCTAATTTTTGTAACTTATTCAACATTAACCCGCGCCAAGTCACATAATATCAACCGGAATATATGTACGTTTACTACAGAGAAAATTTTAATTTCATATAGAGGGTATCAACATGGCGACTAAATTTTTTATTCCAAGCGTCAACATTCTTGGTCAGGGCAGCGTAGATGAAGCAATTAAAGATATTGTTGCATTTGGCTTTACCAAGGCATTAATTGTCACCGACAAACCATTAGTCAGCATTGGCCTGGTTCAAAAAGTGGCAGATAAACTAAATGCCAACAAGATTAACGTCGTCATTTTTGATGGCGTACAACCTAATCCAACAACCGGCAATGTTGCTACAGGTCTTGAGCTATTAAAAAACAATCAATGTGACGTGATTATTTCTTTAGGTGGTGGTTCACCGCACGACTGTGCAAAAGGTATTGCACTTGTCGCCACTAACGGTGGTCATATTAAAGATTATGAAGGTGTGGACGTATCAACTAAACCACAAATGCCGTTAATCGCAATTAACACTACAGCTGGTACAGCAAGTGAAATGACGCGTTTTTGTATTATCACCGATGAAGCAAGGCACATTAAAATGGCCATTGTCGATAAAAATACAACGCCAATATTGTCGGTTAACGATCCGGAGCTCATGCTTGAAAAGCCTGCATCTCTCACCGCGGCAACAGGTATGGATGCACTCACACACGCAATTGAAGCTTATGTATCTATCGCTGCAAATCCGATCACAGATGCTTGCGCAATCAAAGCTATTGAACTCATTCAAGCCAATTTAATCAATGCGGTTAAGCAAGGAGATAATATACAAGCAAGGGAAAATATGGCTTATGCACAATTTTTAGCCGGTATGGCATTTAATAATGCCAGTCTTGGATATGTGCATGCCATGGCTCATCAGCTTGGTGGCTTCTATGATTTACCCCATGGTGTATGCAATGCATTATTGCTGCCCCATGTACAAACATATAATGCCCAAGTTGTGCCAACACGCCTTGCTGATGTAGCGAAAGCAATGGGCGTCGATACAGCAGCAATGTCAGATGATGAAGGCGCAACTGCGGCAATAGAATCGATTAAGCAATTATCTAAAGCCGTTAATATCCCAGAAAACTTAAGCCTATTAGGTGTTAAAGCAGAAGACATTCCAACCTTAGCAGACAACGCACTTAAAGATGCTTGTGGTTTTACAAATCCAAAACAAGCAACGCACCAAGAAATATGTCAAATTTTCACTAACGCTTTATAACCAAACTCAGCTCGGGACAATAAACGTTTATCAAACAGTTCGTTGTCCCGTCAGCCTATTGTATTGACTTACAATAAGCCGACCGATTAAAGGGAACTTGTTTTAGAGAGCTGCCTAATGTTGTATTCTATTTAGGACTTTTTTTGAACAGCTTTTAATGTAAAAAACCTGCAATGACAATAGCTTATTTTAAATTTAGTAAAAAGTGATGCTTAGGTCTAAGTTCTTAAAATAAGGATTGACCAATATAAAAAATAAGGTCTATAGTGAAAACACTTAGATAGCGAATAGGTAGGTAAGCAATGACAGCAATTACTCATATATACAATTACACCGTTCGATGCCCGCATTACAAAGAAAAAGAACAACCTGCAACATGGCTCAACCATATCGAAGTAAACCAATCTTGTGAAATTGCACTCGACCGTATCACCAAATGGCATAACCTCTCTGGCACTAAATCATTCGAATTAGAAGATTTTGTAGTCCGAAAAGCCGATAATGAAGAAGCTTATTTTGCCATGCAAAGTAGCCGCCTTAAGCATGATGGCCATGCGCTTGTCACCTTTAAAATCTTTTTAGACAACTGCTGCCAAGATGCTTCTCCAAATAAAATTATGGAGCATTTAATCGATGACTATCAAGAACGTATATCTAAAGTCGAATAATATACCGAGTATATTTTCATTTAATATTAAGGAGCTTTTATAGCTCCTTATTTTTTCGTTTTGCCAGTCCAGATGGCAGCAGCTAAGACACATATCCTTTGCCTGCAATATGGTGGCATTAAGCAGCATTAGCACGCATCCCATGCGGGATCGGTAAACCATTTTCGTTTATATTGACAAATACCATCTTATCGACGAAAGCAATCGGTGCATGATTCACTTTATTACGTATTTTACAGCGTACCGTGACAGAACTTTGGCCTAAGCTCACTAGCTCAAATCCAAATTCAATAATGTCACCTGTGTGTGCTGGCGCCATAAAATTAATTTCAGATATGACTTTCGCAATATGGAATTGACTGCGCATTTGGCAACTGGCAAAAATACTGGCTTCTTCATTCACCCAATTTAATAATTGGCCACAACATAAACTTTTACTGCTGTTAAGGTGAATTGGCATGACGATATGACGCGAGAAATATTTCATGATGACCTCATTATCTAACTCATTAATTTTGCGTCAACAGACGCATACCTCATAATAAGTAGCAACGATCGAGCCAATTAATTTAATTATTAAAAATCATATAGATAAAATAAATCACGTACTATCCAATTATGTACAGTGCTCAAAATAAATGCATCAATGCACCAAAAATGACAAGCACTTAACCTCGTTTAGCAAAAACTAACGAAGAAGTTGCTTCAATGTATTTACAAAAATGTTGATATCATTTGCACTAATATCGTTATGGGTGACCAATCGCAACTGCCTATTGGGACTAATCATGACACCTTTATTAGCCAGCGCAACTGACAATTCTTTTGGATTGATATGCTCCGCTAAAGTCGCGAATACCATATTGGTCTGCACAGCGTTTACATCTACTGTAAATTCAGCCATTTCCGCCAGCAACCGAGCCAAAGTCTTAGCATTATCATGATCATCCGCTAAGCGGTCGACCTGGTCAGTTATTGCTAACTTAGCCGCAGCCGCGATAATACCGACTTGCCGCATACCGCCACCAAGCATTTTTCGCCAACGAATGGCTTTTGCTATAAGTCGCTCATCTCCTAGCAAAATCGAACCTATTGGTGCACACAACCCTTTTGACAAGCATATCGATACAGAATCAAAGTATTGAGTAACATCAGCAATGGCAATGCCCTGTGCAACCGCAGCATTAGCAACACGAGCACCGTCCAAATGGATTTTAAGGCCCCGGTTAAATGCTAAACTTTGTGCTTGAGCCAAATAATCTTGGCTTAACACCTTACCACCAATAGTGTTTTCTAAACTCAATAAACGAGTTTGCGCAAAATGCACATCATCGGGTTTAATTGCTGCATCAATATCACTCAGTAAAATACTCCCATCAGCTTGATTATTCAGTGGCTGAGGTTGAACACTGCCTAGTACTGCGGCTCCGCCACCTTCGAACTTATAGTTATGCGCTTGTTGACCGCAAAGATATTCGTCACCCCGCTCGCAATGAGACATAAGTGCCAACAGGTTAGCTTGAGTACCCGAGCTCACAAACAAAGCCGCATCAAAGCCAAACATGTCAGCTGCCATATCTTGTAAACTGTTTACCGTGGGGTCATCACCATAAACATCATCCCCAACCTCTGCTCTAGACATTGCTACACGCATTGCTTCTGTCGGCTGGGTAACCGTATCACTTCGAAAATCAATCATGCTTCGCTTTATATCCTCATTCCACAACGACTATTTAGCCGCGGCAGATATTTCTGTCAATGCCGCTAACGCAGAATCATAGTTTGGATGGTTACTGACTTCAGTAACTAATTCTTGATATTTCAATACCCCTTGGGTATCAATAATAAAAATTGAACGCGCTAACAAACCACGATCTTTAATTAACAGACCATACTTTTTGCCAAAATCACGCCATACAGAATCTGACAACACTTTAATTTTATCGACACTTTCGGTTTGGCAAAAACGTTTTTGCGCAAACGGTAAATCCTCACTAATAGTCAACATCACCACATCGGTATCAAACTTAGAGAACGCTTTATTAAACCGCTTTGTCTGTAATGCACACACACCTGTATCTAAACTCGGTACGGCACTGATCAGTACTGTCTTACCTTTAAAATCACTTAAACTTACAGAGTTAAACTTCTCATCGACTACCGTAAATAATGGTGCAACCTGATTTAAACTGGGCATTTTCCCTTCTAACGCTATAGGGTGTCCACCCATGGTAATCATGGTTTTCTCACCAGCAACGCTCGTTATACTCACCAGTAAAAAAGATAATAATGTCGTAGTTGCAAAGGTAGAAAATAGCTTCATAAAAAAACTCCTTTTATAAAAAAACCAGCAAACGCTGGCTTTTTAAAGTATCAAGTGACATGCAATATTATTTTGCTGGAACTTCTTTCACATGTAAATCCATTTGTGGGAATGGAATTTCAATATTGGCAGCATCTAATGCATTCTTAATTTGCTCAAGTAATTCAAAACGCGCAGTCCAATAATCTGGGGTTTTCACCCATGGGCGAACCACAAAGTTAATTGAGCAATCTGCTAGCTCAGCTAAACCGATAGTATAAGCTGGATCTTTTAATACAAACTGGTTGTTATCTAGAATATCAGCTAACACTTTCTTCGTTGTTGCTATATCCGCGGTATAAGACACACCAATAACTAAATCGATACGACGCTTTTCTAATGCCGAATAGTTAGTGATGGTACCATTCATAATTGCAGAGTTAGGTGCAATAATCACTTTATTATCACCAGTACGAAGACGAGTAGAGAAAATAGTAATCTCATCTACAACACCAGCAACACCAGCAGCTTCAACAAAATCACCTACACGACATGGACGGAAAAGAACCATCAACACACCTGATGCAAAGTTAGAAAGAGAACCTTGTAATGCTAAACCTACCGCTAAACCCGCAGCACCAATAACAGCTACCAGTGACGCAGTTTGTACACCAACTTGTCCCAGAGTAGCAACAATCGTAAATACAAAGACCAATGCCCAAGCTAAGTTCGCTACAAATGATACAACGGTTGCATCAACTTTACGGTTAGTGAGTAATTTAGTGGTTAAACGTTTTGCGACACCGGAAAAATATTTACCGATAAGAAAAATAACAATTGCTGCGATGGCTTTAAGCCCATAAGTCATAAAAAACTCAGGTGCTTGCTCCATTAAGCTGTCTAAACCTTCTAGGTGTTCCATTTTTTTCTCCCTTAAATAGCAGTATTATTCTGCCGATATAATAAATTCTACACGTCGATTACGCTGACGGCCTTCTACGGTGGCATTATCTGCTACCGGCTTTTTACTGCCCATCCCAATAATGTCAATTGAAAAGGCTTTAAACTGGTAGTCATTTACCAGCAAGTGTTTAATGGTGGCGGCGCGTTTTAACGACAATGCGCTGTTAACAGCATCGCTACCAATATTATCAGTATGTCCCTCTAAGCGGATGACAACTTGAGGATGTTGTTCAATATATTGCTGTACTCTCACCAACGTAGGTCGCTGAGTTAACAGCACCTCTGACTTGTCGAAGTCAAAATACACAGGTTGAAGAATAGAGCCAAAACAATCTACCGCCACAGAAATATCTCGTTGTTGCCGACATTGTTCAGCAATAAGCGCGGCATTATTGGTGATAGTCGCGCCGACTTCTGCGTCATCAAATTCACCATCATCTTCGGCATCTTCATCAACAATTAATATTTCAGTATCAATGCAACCATTAGCCATCACAACACTGTTTGCAGGAGTATCATTACACGCGTCTTTTTTATCTGGCACACCGTCAAAGTCCGTATCAACCCAAGCATGAGCAGTAAAGATAAAACACCCAATCAACGCCAATGCCACTGTTCGAATGATAGTCATAAATACCTCTTCGACATGACATCGAAATTTGTTAATGAGTCGTATTTTAACTGTTTATGGTTTAAATTAAAAGACAACACTTTATAATCAATACCTTGCGAAAAAACTTTCACTAAAGTGTCATATACGCGTGATTTAGGTATCGGCATCAGGCAAAAAAACATTAGCAGGTTCTGATTTATCAGCCAACAAAAAGCTCACAAAAAATTAACACAACAAAAATATCGACTGACTTGGACACAATTTATAACAAGCTTCATCTCTCTGTTCCCCGCATTAACATTGACTTTGCAGCCTTGAAAAGGGTATATAAGGTTAGCTTTTTGATGTTGAGTAAATATATGGCATCAAAATGACATTATTTATTATAAAAAATAAACAATAAAGTTGCTCAGTACTGCTGCTAACAGCGAATATGTCAGGTGTTCGTTGGGTAAGCAGTCATAGACAACTCTTGCAAACAACTATTTCTGTGGCGATATTTTCTCACAGGCAATCACAAGCTTAAGGTGGAAGACTTAATGAGTGACGCAAAACCTCAAGGAACACTGTTTGGACACCCTAAAGGGCTGTTCTTACTTTTTACAACGGAATTATGGGAACGCTTCAGCTATTACGCCATGCGCGCAATTTTAGTACTTTATCTTGTTGATAAAGTGCAAACTGAAGGTGGGCATGGATTAGGTTGGACACAAGCTGACGCCATCTCTTTATACGGTACATTTACAGGTCTTGTTTACCTTACCCCGCTCATCGGTGGATGGTTAGCCGATACCTACTTAGGCCAACGTAAAGCCATTTATATTGGTGGTTTTTTAATGGCTGCAGGCCAATTCCTTTTAGGTACACCTCATGCGTGGGTGCCGGGAATGGAAGTAGAAATGTTTTATCTTGGGTTAGGAACGCTTATTTTAGGTAACGGTCTATTCAAACCCAATATTTCAACTATGGTGGGTGATCTTTACAAAGAAGGTGATCATCGTCGTGATGGTGCATTCACCATTTTCTATATGGGTATTAACGTAGGTGCTTTCTTGTCAGGTATTATTGTAGGCTCTGTTGTTGCAGCTTATGATGGTAACTTCCAAGCAGGCTTTATTTGCGCCGGTATAGGTATGATTCTCTCGCTGATTATCCAATACTTTTTTGCTCAAAGACTATTAGGTGACATCGGTACGGTTGCTGCGGCTAAATTAGAGCAAAGCAAGAATGAAGCTAAAGGCGAAACGCGTAAAGAACCATTAACAAAAATTGAACGTGACCGCATTAAAGTCATTATGGTAATGGGATTATTCACCATCATATTTTGGGCTGGCTTCGAACAAGCTGGCGGCTTAATGAACCTATTTACTAACGACTTTACAGACCGTACGATTGGCTCTTGGGAAGTCCCTACCACTTGGTTCCAATCACTCAATGCAATGTTCATTGTGTTGTTTGCGCCAGTAATTGCCTCCATTTGGATCCGCTTAGGTAAGAATGAGCCTAACTCACCCGTAAAATTTGCTTTAGGGTTAGTTTTCCTCGCTATCGGTTTCTTATTTATGATTGGTGCAGTACTGGAAATGGGCGGCGATGCTTCAGTTAAATCAAGCATGTGGTGGTTAGTTGGAGCTTACTTCTTCCATACCATGGGTGAATTATGTTTATCACCTATTGGTTTGTCTATGGTGACCAAATTGGCTCCACTGCGTATCGCATCATTAATGATGGGTGCATGGTTCCTATTTATCGCTGCAGCAAACAAGATTGGTGGTGTTGTTGGTTCACTCATCGGTCATGGTGGCGAAGTAGAAGAACAACTTGCTAATGCAATGGCCATTTTTGCAGGCATTGCAATAACAGCCGTAATTTCTGCAATCATTTTATATTTTATGTCTAACAAGCTTGTTGATTGGATGCATGGTGCAGAAAGCAAACTTGACACTGAAGAACAAATATTAGAAGAAGAAATTGCAGTAACAGCCGATCACGAAGCCATTAAACGTTAATTCATTTTGAGGTAACGGCTACACAAAAAATCCCCTCCAAGTTTACTTGTGAGGGGATTTTTATTTGCTGTATTTTTAAAATGAAGTAATACCAATCTCATTAAATATCTGGTCAGTTCAGAGTCTCTCAGGTTTTTCAATTCAAGGCACATTGATGTAGAAATGGTTGTTCCCTTTTAAATCGATGTAACACAGAAGTGGAATACCTGA
>NZ_JBSQBN010000118.1:0-14379 GCF_053850585.1 Shewanella sp. A22 | reverse complement strand
AGGCAAGGCAGATGATTGAAGCGAATAGTGATCCTCGGTAACAAGCTCCTGCGTTACTCTACCTCCAGCATCTGACCGCCATGGAGGGTGGGAATGTCTTATTTTTTATGGAAAAAATAGACCATGCAGTCGTATTTTTAAAGCATCTAACGAAGCATAAAGGACTTTGAAACCCGCCAGAATGGCGTCTCTCAGGTATTCCACTTCTATGTTACATCGATTTAAAAGGGAGCAACCATTTCTACATCAATGTGCCTTGAATTGAAAAACCTGAGAGACTCTGAACTGACCAGATATTTAATGAGATTGGTATAACAAGCCGTGCTGGTTGTTTAGGTGTTCAAAGCGTCATAACTTTTTAAACTGTTGCTTTAAATCAAAATCACTGTCGGTAACAAGTTTCTCTAACACTTGTATTCTATCGATAAGATCTTGGTTTTGTGTTTTTAAATCGCTGACACTGCCTGTGTCAGCTTGTTGTTTATGTTTCATATAATACTTAAACATTTCGGATGCAGTGCTACCGACGACAATAATGAAGGCCAGTGCAATAATCGCAATATCGTTGTCCATAATGACTCCTTGTCAATGCTCTCTGTTTACATCGTTTGTGGATTTTCCAGCCTTATCTCAACTCAATAAGGCTGGTTTAGTTATAACCCAAATACAACTTTTTCACTTTTAAGCGATTTTTCTAAACCTGCAGCTAATGCTGCGGCAATGACCAGCGTGGTGATTGACGATACGATTAATTGCATCATTGGAATTTCGCGGCCTTTGATAAAATCCATTAACGCTTGTTGTTGGCCCGATACCGGTAACCACTGCAATATATCAGGGGCGATGTTGTAACTTGCCGCCATTGAAAGTGCTAATGGCACAAACAACACCATGGTTAAGTATGATTGTGCTTCTTTAAAAGTTTTGGCCATAAACGATACGTATAATTGTAAGGTGGCAGCCATTAACGCGACAGGAATACCAACAAGAAACATTAAGCCCATAAAGTCTTGGGTAATGTTAACCGTAAAGCCGATTTGTTGCCATGGTACAAAGGCATAAGCCACTTTAGATACTAATAGAATCAAGATTAACCCGAGTAAGGCAAAACAGCTTACCGCAATAATTTTACCGACCACTAATTGGCGAGTGCTCATTGGGTGACTGAGTAATAGCGCCAAAGAATTACGTTCACGCTCACCAGCACTGGTGTCGATAGCCAGGTTCATACCCGAAATAAACACTGAATACATCATGGTAAAAATGGCAATGCCTAAAATCATCCCGCCTTTTGAATCTGGAGTGGCGCGGTCTTCTACATTGACCTTTAATGGCTGGGTAATACGTGGATTAATACCGCGCGCAATTAAGCGAATACTGCCCATTTCTGCACTATAGGCTTGCAGTTGACGTTCTAGTCGGCGAATCGATTTTTGTAACTTTTCATCGGAATTGTCGGCGATTAATATCACTTCAGCTTGTTTGGCTTTGGCCATGTTTGCAGCGTAATCGTCGCTAATGGTTAAGGTGATTTTTTGGGCATCTTCACTGTCACCATTGTTAATGCCGTTATTGCTTAAATAGCGCACTAAATCAGGTGCGTTGTCGGCATTGTTTATGTTGATATTTAAATCTTCTGGGCTAGACAGCTGACCAATTAACACCATAAACATGGCACACATAATGAGTGGCGTACCAATAGCGTAATATAGACCAGCCATAACAGATCGTTTGTCTCGTGCAGCATCGATAAGTTCTTTGCGCACCATTGCGAGTATCATTTTCATTATGCTGCAATTCCTTCGTCTGTACCGATAAGTTCGATAAATGCATCTTCTAGCGAGTCTTTGCCCGTTTGCTGACACAGTTCGTCAGGGCTTCCGATGGCGACGACTTTGCCATTAGCCATCACAATAACGCGATCACACAAGGCGGCGACCTCTTGCATTACGTGGCTTGAAAACAGCACGCAGTGGCCTTGGTTTTTGAGTTGCAATAAAATGTCGCGTAGTAGTCGAGTGCTCATCACATCGAGTCCACGAGTGGGCTCATCTAAAATGATGTTACTGGGCTTATGGACAATGGCTTGTGCCAGTGCGGTTTTCATCCGTTGGCCTTGAGAAAAACCTTTGCAACGACGGTCGCTAATGTCTTCTAGTTTTAGCTGTGCAATCACATTTTGGGTGGCTTCTTTTGCTTGTTTACGTGACATGCCACTGAGCTCTGCAAAGTAACTAATATATTCACGCGGAGTAAGACGTTCATAGAGTCCAAATGGATCTGGGAATAAGCCTAATTGTTTTTTTGCCCCAATAGGGTCAACAGCAACATCTATATTGTTAACCGTCGCTGTACCGGAATCTGGTTTCAGCAAGCCAAATAAGGTGCGTAAGCAGGTGGTTTTTCCGGCACCATTTGGGCCGAGTAAACCGGTAATTTGACCATTTTCAGCGCTAAAACTTAAATCATCTAACGCCTGCACATCGCCAATTTTTTTGGTTAAGTTTGCGACAGTAATCATGACTATTCCTTATCTGCAGCGGTATTCGCTGGTACTGTGGTTTCTATGTCAGTAGCTGTGTTGGTAACGGGCAGCATTTCTACAGTATTAGCATTGAGGTAAAAGCTACGACGCACATCTTTTTGCAAGCATTCGCCGTCGATGTCTTTTACTGACCCTTGGTCTACTAACTGGGCGACAAGGTCATTGCCACAGCTTTGACCTGCCACACCATGAGTCGCGTAAGGTGCAATAAAGTGCTTTGATTTGGTGAGTTTTTCTTGTGCGAGTGCGCCCCAGTTTGGCGGGGTTGCGGGGTCGAGTTCGCCAGATAATAATAAAGTAGGTATATCACTGTGGATGGGTTCACTAAAGTTATCATCCACTTTTGGCATCGGCCATGCTTGGCAGGTTTTCTCTAGGCCTTCTAACATATTGCCGCTAATGTACGATTCTTTGGCATCTTTGCGCATTTGATCCGTAATGCGATGAATGTCTTCGCCACATACCACAGATGCATGCATGCCCATGGCAATACCGGCACTGTCTGCAGTTAATGTATAAATACCTAATATCGGTTGGTAATTTCCCTGTGCTGCTTGATGAATAGCATGGGGGATTAATGCGCGAATGTTTGCCATATACATTGCCATTCTAATCGCGCTGCTAAACTTTCCTCGGGTGAGTAAAAAGTCACTGGGCTCATCGGTTTGTGGGTCGCGTACTTGCTGGCTAATGGGGGCATTTGCTAGTAATTGGTCGACTTTATTATATTCATCTACCAAGTCTGGAAATTGTTGCTGGCAGGCGGGTGTGCTTTTACAGTCGCGCCATAACACATTTAAACCACGTTCTATTGAGTCACCAATCGCCACGACACTTTGTTGCATTGGTACCACGCCATCTAATGTCACTGTTAGTAAGGCTTCGGGGTAATGACGCATATACAGTTGTGCCATGCGCGAACCATATGAAATACCGTATAAATGGAGTTTTTGATAACCTAAATATTGGCGTACGGCTTCAAAATCGGTTAAGGCAATATTACTGCCATATTGGGCTATGTCAGCATCAATTTGAGATAGGCATTTTTCTGTCATCGTAATAATATCGAGGTCATCGTCATTCATACTGAGTAATGACGCGGTGTCATCCTCACAGGTTAGAATGTTAGATTGGCCTGTGCCACGTTGATCAATAAGCAAAATATCTCGTTGTTGACGCACTTTTGACAGCATGCGATTAAACCCTGCAGCATTTTCAATAGCAGACTGCCCCGGACCGCCGGCGATAGCGAGTAAAGCTTCATCAGGGTGCGTGTTTTTTATTGCGGGTAAAATGGCAAAATGGATATCGATTTGCTTACCTTGTGGTTGCTTAGGATTTTCCGGCACCGTTATTTTACCGCACTGAAATTGTTCGTCTAAACCGTCTAAGTAACAGGTACTAGTTTTTGCTATTGGGGCCGTTTGAGTAATTGCGGTTTCAGCAATACTGACGGGGGCCATCAACATTGCGACAGCAAGCGTCAACCATCCACTTGTGCGCGTGGTAAATAGGCATAAACCTGAGTTGTCACTCTTCCTTTTGATCATCGGAGCGTTTCCTTTTTGCATTTCAGAACGATTATGATACCTTAGCACTTAGTGTATGAGTGTATCAATGAATTAATACAGTTGTTAAAGGCTAATGTTAGAATTAATAAATGTCAACCCCAGTAGTGGAGAACCCATCTATCGACAATTGCACGATCAAATCGTGCGATTAATTGTCGGCGGGCAATTGCACCCCGAAGATGTGCTGCCTTCGGTGCGTCAACTTGCCGAGCATTTAGCGGTAAACCCGATGACGGTATCACGTGCCATGCAACAACTTGTTGATCAAGGTTGGGTTGAACGTCGTCGTGGTCAGCCATCACGAGTGGCAGCCCGAAGTGCGGCCAATAATGATTCTGGTAGCAGTTTGTTGGCACCGCAGTTAACTGCATTAGTTGAGCAGGCAAAGCAATTAGGGGTTGATTATGACCAGTTACAGGTATTGTTGGAACAACTTTGGAATAAAGAATAGCGACTAACTAAGCTTATTTTTAAGGACATCATTTAGGAAGCTGATAATGGAAGCCGAAGAAAAGCCCGTTTTACGTTTTAATCATGTAAGTAAAACCTTTGCCGCCAAAGACAAGTCAACCGTCGGCCATGCGGTGTTGGTTGATCTGTCGATGACACTTTATCCAGGTATGGTTGTGGGGTTATTAGGCCAAAATGGTGCGGGTAAATCCACGTTAATGCGTTGCGCATTAGGTATTATGGGCATCGAACAAGGCGACATTTCAACCCTTGGCGAATCGCCCGCAGCTTTATCTGTACAGGCAAAAGAACATATAGGTTATGTGCCACAACAACCTTTTGGTTACGAAGGCTTTACCATTGATAAAGCATTAGAGTTACATCGAAGTTTTTACCCAAACTGGGACATGGTTCTTGAACAGAATTGGCTTAAACGTTTTGATTTAGATGTTACTCAAGCGGTGCAAAAATTATCAGTGGGCCAGCGTCAATCATTAGCATTGATTATGGCCATGGCATATCGACCAACTTTATTATTACTTGATGAGCCCGTTGCTAGCCTTGACCCTGTTACTCGGCGTCAGTTTATGGGTGACTTGTTTGAGCTCGCGCTTGATTCGGGTTCAGCAGTGTTATTTTCATCGCATATTACGTCAGATTTAGAACGTGTTGCCAGTCATGTCGCCTTGATCAAAAAAGGCCAACTGGTACTGTTTAAAGAAATCGACGCCTTGCGTGAAGAGGTTAAATTACTCAACTTAGCCGACAATACACAGTTACCACCAAATTATAAAATATTGAGCCAAACCGGACAACGTGTGCTGGTGGATACTCAAGGTAACCCATCGAATATTACAGGTGTACAGAGTGAAAGGTCACTCAATTTAGAACAGTTATTTATGGAGCTGCATCGATGAATCAGTCGCTGCAAAAAAGTCAATTTTCATCATGGCGTAAACCTTACCGTGGCATGTTGCGGTTGTGGTTGTTTGATTTAGGCTGTGTCAGCTTTATTGCCACCGCAGGATTAGGTCTAATGTTGGGGTGGTTGAGGTTAATCATGGGTAACACGGAGGTGGTTAGCTTGTTTTTTTCAATGGCTACCGTGTCTACCGCAGCGGCAATTTCGTGGCAACTTAATCGTTTAGCTGCAACCGAGTTGACCGGTCTAGTGCCTGGGTATCAAAGGCATGTGCTCATTCAAGCTGCGGCCATCGCAGTGGGCGTACTGCTGATACAGTTATTAGCTTGTATCGGGTTCTCTGCTTATGATGTTCTCCCAAGGTTGCTGCAGGCCATTGTAATGAGTTTATTGTTCATGTGGGCCTGCTTATGGCGTAGTAACAGCTTTCATTTGTTGTTTGTGTTGTTTGTTACTGTACCATTTTTAGATCAATTAGCGCCTACAATACCCACTTGGATAATGCTTATTTTGGCTGCGGGGTTGTTGTATCGAGTTATTTCGTTATGTCGTCAGCTTGGCTGGAATAACGAGGCGCGTGTGGTGTACCTCAATGCAATACAAATGGGTTGGATGTGGCTGCCGAGCATAAAAGGATTTACTTGGATGACCCGTATTGATCGGCTGTTTCATCCAATGAACTTTTTTATTGGCCCAATATTAACCATAATGTTGTTTTTTTTGCCGTTGATCACCCTCGGATTAATGTTACTGTCGTGGCAGTTTGACATTGATGTGCCTGCATTATTTCTTTTGATACAATTTATTGTGATCAGCTGTGCCATTATTCATTGGAGTCGAATACAACGCTGGCGCGCGGCAGAAACACTGTTTTTATTACCTTGTTACAGTGGCCTGAGTGGATTGCGAGATGCATTTTATTTAAGTCAGTATCGTTTCATTGCCGCGCTAGTGATGATGGTGAGCGTTTTGGGGCTCATTAATAGCTTGATAGACCCGCAGTACGGTGGACTATTTGTACTGCATATAGGGCTAAGTACTTTTTGGGGCTGTGCAATCATGTTGGGGATCGGTTCGGCAAGCCGTAATAGCTTGCAAGCCACAGCGGCAATGCTTGTTGCGTTGATCCATTCTATACTGTTGTCGCTGAGTTTTGTGGCGGTGCGAGACGGTGACAGCTTATGGATATGGTTACTTACCGATGTACCGCTCATGGTGGTTGCTATAGGCGTATTAGCTTGGGGTAAGAAACGTTTGTGGCAGTATGGCATTATGGCCTGATAGCTCATCCAACATTACTGACAAACGTGACCTTAAGCTCAAAAATAGAGCAAAAGCTCTTATGGTTTTTAGTTACTTCAGGTAGAATACAAAAAGCGGAACACCTGTAAGCTAAAAAGGCCACGTTACATGTCATTAGATCAATACCATATCGTTCAACTCCTGCAACAACAAAGTCAATCTTTAGGTGCCAACATTGCCCTTGAAGGCTTCGATATGCCGGCTCCCTGGCATACTGTAACGTGGAGTGCATTTGATACGATTACAGACTCTGTCGCACAGTTGTTAATTGAATTTGGTTTACAAGTGCAAGACAAAGTGGTCATTTTAGCCCAAAATTGTCCACAATGGACCTGTGCTGATATTGGTGCCCTTAAGGCTCGCAATATTGTGGTACCTGTGTATCCAACTAGCACAATAGAGCAAGCTGCATTCATCGTGAACGATGCTCAAGCAAAATTGATTTTTGCTGACAACCAACAACAATATGATATGGCTTGCACTGTTGCAGCGCAGGCAGACTGCGTGAAACACATTGTGGTATTTGACGCTAACGTGACCTTAAAAGCTGGCAATCATGTGTATTTCGATCAGGTGTTAACGGCGCAATTTAATTCTCTGATTACAGATGAGCTCAATGTAAGACGGGCTCATTCTAACCTAGATGATCTATTCACATTTATCTACACCTCCGGCACCACTGGTAACCCTAAGGGTGTCATGCTCGACTACCGTAATTTTGCTTCAATGATTAATCAACATGACAGTAAACTTCCCTTTACTCCAGGTGACGTATCATTAGCATTTTTACCCCTAAGCCATGTTTTTGAACGTGGTTGGAGCATGTTTGTGCTATGCAGAGGTGGCCGCAATGTGTATTTAAATGACACTCATCGCATTAAAGAAGCTCTTGTTGCCGTTAAGCCACATACTTTGTGTGCCGTGCCGCGCTTCTTAGAAAAAATATACAGCGCAGTACACGACAAAGTTGGTCAAGCCCCTAAAACAAGGCAAGCATTATTTGCTTGGGCGATGAAAATAGGCCAACGCCAATTTGAAGTAAGCCAAGGTCGCGCTTCAGGAAGTGTTTGGTTAAGTGCCCAGTGGAAGCTAGCGAACAAGTTGGTTTACAGCAAACTACAACAAGTATTGGGCGGTCGATTAAAGTTTATGCCTGTGGGCGGCGCAGCACTCGATGTAAATGTAGGCAGCTTTTTTCACAGCATAGGTGTCCCCGTACTGTGTGGCTATGGTATGACCGAAACGTGTGCGACAGTAACCTGTAATACATTAGATAACCGAGTGCCTGGTTCTAACGGTAAACCGTTAGATGCCATGCAAATTAAGCTTGGTAAAGATGATGAGATTTTAGTGCGCGGCGACACAGTAATGCGCGGCTATTACAATCGTCCTGAAGATACCGCTGAAGCTTTTGAAGATGGCTGGTTAAAAACAGGTGATGCAGGTCGTATAGATGAGCAAGGCAATTTATATATTACTGATCGCATTAAAGAGTTAATGAAAACCTCAAACGGAAAATATATTGCTCCGCAACGGGTTGAAGGTAAGATTGCTTGTTGTCCGTTTATTGAACAGGTCGCCATTATTGCCGATGCGCGTAATTATGTGTCAGCACTTATTGTACCAGCGTTTGCCGCGCTAGAATCTTGGGCGCAAGCCCAAGGTATCCATGTTGAAAATCCAATTGAGTTGTTGCGACACTCGCAAGTAGTGGCGCATTTTGAACAGCGTTTAAAAGAGCTACAACATGAATTAGCCGGTTTTGAAAAAATCAAAAAATTCACCTTATTGCATGAAGCATTTTCAATGGAAGCTGGGTTAATTACGCCAACATTAAAGCTGCGTCGTAAAATGATTTACAGTAAATATCACAGTGAAATTAATGCCATGTATGGTCATTAATAGCCCGCAATAAAATTAACAAGGACGCTCTATTTAGCGTCCTTTTTTGTTATTGAAATAAGGTTAGGATTCACAGAAGTGTCATCTGTTTGTCTTATGCTCAAAGCAGTCTTATTTGACCGATAACATTGATTTGAAAAAGCTCAAGCGCTACCAATATGAACGTTATGCGGTGCTGTGCAAGGTAACGTATCAAACCGACTTTGATCCGCAACATTTAGGGTTCTCTCGTGACAATTATGCCGAAATCGCCAATCGTTGGGGAAATATCTGCGCTCGAGTGCTGTGGCGCGATGATCATCCCGAAGTGCTGGTGGTTTTTCGTGGTTCACAAACAGTGCATGAATGGCTAATCAATTTGATTTGCTTACCCAAAATAAAACAGTTTGACGATTGTCATTACCACGTTCATTTCGGTTACGATTATTTATTAGAACAGCTTAGTAATCCTATATCACCAGATTATCTGAATGATAAAAGTATTTTTCAGCAGTTATATGCCATTGTTAGTCCGCTGATTTTATCGGGGAAACGTATTACGTTGACAGGGCATTCGTCTGGCGGCGCAATGGCAATTTTAGCGGCGGATAGATTAGAGCGACAGTTTTCAAAATCGATTAAGCGTGTGGTTACTTTTGGCCAACCAGCACCAGGGTTTCGAAATTTTCAACGCCATTATTTATTGCATCGACGTACATACCGTATTTGTTGTGGCGTCGATGTTGTTACGTTTTTACCACCATTTCCGGGTGTCTTTTGTCATGTAGGACGAATGCTATGGTTATATAACGAGCGAGTTTACGACAATATTTCGCCGACAAAGCGTTTTTTGCTTAGCTTTTCGAGTTGGCTATTATCGCCTTTTGTATCGCACTACATGCATAAATACATCCGCGATAAAGACTTTTTTGATGACCTATAGCGAGATGTGTCGTTAGAATGGGTTAATGGCATGTGTTCATTAAAAAGCCAGTGAACAAAATGGCAATGGACTCAAAATAATAATAAAGGATTTTTTGTGGCAGACACTCAATTTAGCATGACCCTCAAACCGCGATTTTGTGAAACCGATGCGCTAGGACACATTAATAACACAGTGATCCCAGTGTGGTTTGAAGCCGCTCGTGAGCCTATTTTTGAAATCGTTAACCCCGGGCAAGACCTAACCAAGTGGAACATGATTATTGCCGGTTTTACTATTGCCTTTACCGCGCCAACGTATTATGGCGAGGAAGTCATTGTAAAAACTCACATCAGCCGTGTGGGTAACAGCAGTTTTGATATATTACAAAGCTGTTGGCAGCACGGTAACAAAACGGCTGAAGCGACCACGACCATGGTGCATTACAATTACCAAACAGAAAAAAGTGAGCCGCTTACTGACGATGTGCGTCAACAATTGGCGGCCTTAACGGGGCATTAATGTAAAAACTTGGTCACGTAACTGCAGCTGGCACTAATGTTAAAACCCTCAGTTTTAGCCCATGCTAGCCCAGTATGGACCAATTTTTCGGCAATACCTTGGCCGCGTAAAGCGGGCGGTACGAAGGTGCGACTAAAATCAATATGTTGCCCATCTAAGTGATATTCAAGCACGGCTTCAAGACCATGGGTACTGACGATAAAACGATATTGGCTGGCTTGGTGTTGCACTATTATTGTATCTTGGCTGCTCATGATCTGCGTCCTATTACGTAAGGTGTAGCTTATTGATGTTGTAATAAAGCGTTGAGTAACTCTGGCGTGAGTTTGGCTTTTTGACCCGTTTTAAAATTAAACATCACCACTTTTGCCCAACCGATAGTGGTAACCGCCTGCTGTGCTTTGCTGAAAACGGTGTAATGCATAACAAAGCGGTCTTCATTAATATCACTGATCTTAGCACCAACAATGATGGTGTCTGGAAAAGTTACTGGGCGTTTAAAGCGAGCATTTGTCTCACTAAGTACTGGGCCTACTCCAGTAGATTTTAGATCGCCAAGTAAGTTAATTTGATTAAAGAAATCAAGGCGAGCGGTTTCAAAGTACTTGAAATACACCGAATTATTAACATGTTGCAGTGCATCCATGTCACCCCATGCAACTTGAATGTTTGTAGTAATAGAGTGTTGTTCTAAGAAGTTATTCATGACGATTCTCGGTAATGAATTAAACGCTTGTTTAAATTTTCTGCTAATTTAACAGCCTAGTTGATATACAACAAGGGACAGCAGAAACTTACCGTTGATTAAACCAATAAAAACATAAGGATGTTAGCTTGGGAAAAGAGAATTTTTTAACGGTATCGGGGTCATGGCTGTTGTCTTGTTGGACGATAGTCATGGCCCGATTAACTAAGCTACAAAACCAATTGAGTTTGCCACAAAAGTTGTACCTGTTGGCGATACTCTTATTGTTTGCAACTGACTCGGTTGCCTGGGTGGCCATTATCAGCGTGATGGCGATGTCGATTGAGTTCTGGCACTTGTTTGAACGTATGTGGCACAGCTTGGCGGGTAAAGCTGTGTTGTTACTGTTTTATGCGATAGTGGCCAATTTTGCCTTGGCTAGCTCAAGCTCAGTGGTTAACGATGTGGTTGGCGTAGCAGCCAGTAGTTTTAATTACACCCATAACTTCGCTATTTTGCTCTACATTCCTGCATGGAGTGTGGTGATGAGCTGTATTGTACTGTTATTACTACAGCTTGTTTTTCCGTTAATGTTTGGCATTTCTTTTATACTCCGTCCTTTTGGTGTGAAAAACTTTCGTCTGATTAATCACCAACATTTTCATCGTACAACTTTTTGGGTGCGAGTTATTCTTGCGGCGGTGGTGTTGTATCACCTTGCTATGCTGATGGACCTTTATGGCCAAGTTGAAAAAGCGTTGGCTGATCCGCAAGTTGTACAATTAGTTGAAGCAGAAACCGAAGAGGAAATACTTGCAGATGATGGTTCTACCTTAGCGGTTAAAGGTCAAGACAAGGGTAAAGATGAATCCATCGACAAAAAAGCTGAAGAACCACCTGCCATTAAAACGGCTGACGAGTTAGTTCGCGAGCAAGAACTTGAGGCGATTGATGAGATAGCAAAACAGCCTTATAACCACTTACGCAGCCAGTATTTTACCAGTGTACGTAAAGCTATTGCGTTGTTCGCCTTTCAATTAGAGGCTAATACCAAATCTCGGTGTAAAAAATTACCTTTATCCCATGTGGTTGAGCTTAATGATTATGAAATCCTGGAGATAACCCCCGATATCAATGCTGAATACGGTTATCATTTTGAAGTCAAAAAATGTATCTCACCTGCATTCCCCAGTTAACGCTTAAATTGAATACAAAAAAACGACCAAAAGGTCGTTTTTTTGTATTCAATCACCAAGTGTTAATCGAAGCTTAATTCGCTAAAACTGCTGATTTTTCTACACTTAGCTTGGCGCTGATCTGCAAATCTGACCATTTGGCAAGTCGTCATTCCTGCGGCTTCTGCGGCTTTTAGCTCTTCAGCTACATCTGACACAAATAAAATTTGCTTTGGTTTCAAGCTAATCGTATTACAAATATTACAGTAAGCTTGTTTGTCTAACTTATTACCCGTGCGGGTATCAAAATGGCCATTAAACGAACTGGTTATATCACCAGCTTCACTATGGCTGAATAACAGCTTTTGTGCTTCTGCTGAAGCAGACGAAAAGCTATATATACGTATGCCTTTTTCTTTAATGCGTTCAATACTGTCAATAAAGTCTGGATAGATATGACCAGTAAACTCGGTTCGGTTGTAACCTTGTTTCCAGATGAGCCCTTGTAATGTTTTCAGTGGCGTTAATTTACGATCTTCATCGATCCATTGTTGCAAAATCTCAATCACTCGTTCGAGTGATGCATCAGGTTCTAGGGCTATATCTTTAACATCGCTAATACAATAATCAACTAACACGTTGTGTTGGTTTTGCTCAAGAAAATCAGCCATTGCTTCTCGTGAGTAAGGAAATAACACATCCTGAATAAAGTTAAGATCGGTAGTGGTACCGGCGGTATCAACGATAATAGCTCTAATACTCATATGATTTGTTACTCCGAAAACAATTAATTAGCGTAATGATGATCCTAAGCTTTATTGACGGCTAAGGCTAGTGCTATTCGTGATATAGCATCTATACGAGGTGACTTTTAGTGCAAGGTGTGAACTACATTAGGTAATGTTAAATTGCCTTGTTTAGGAAGGTCTGCTAGGTTCGAATATTGTTTAACGCTCAAGTCTAACAAGGAAGCTAGTATGCTAAACATCGGGACGGGTCATTTTTTTAAATGGCCGAAAGTATCACGCCAAAGTATATCTATATACACGTTATTACTGAGTTTTTTTCACATTAGTCTAGTGTTTGCTACAGACGTATTGCCGCTGCAGACTACCGAAACCCTGAGCGTGAAGTCCACTTTATTTAGCGAGCAAGCCGATTTTTTGGTGACCTTGCCAAACAGTTATACCAAGCAAACCGATAAACGTTATGTGGTGTTATTTGACTTACATCCCCGCAGCCATTTGTATTTAGCGGGCATGCACGACTGGATGAGCCATAATGGCGGCTGGCCGTGGTTAGAAACCATTATTGTTACCGCACCCGACGGCCATCAAGGCTTGGGTAAGTTAAAACAGGGTGCGATAGAGCAACAAGGTGATCAAGCGCTATTGGACTTTTTTGAGCATGATTTACTGCCTGCAATTGATAAACGCTATCGCACCAATGGCTTTCGTATTTTTAATGGCTTTACTGGCAATGCAGGTTTAGTGCTCTACAGCTTAATCAATCGCCCTAGTTTATTTAATGCCTATATTGCGGCCAGCCCAGTGTTATCAACAGACTTTGCCTATGTGCTCAATGATGCGCCTAAAAAGCTCAAAAACATGCAAGGCAAACCAAGATTTCTATTTGTGAGTACCAGTGATAGCGACTTTGAACAAAGGCAGCTGGATTCGTTTGCTATGCTGGAAGATATTATTCAAATCCATGCCAATGCTAAATTGAACTATCAAATAAAGCGTTTTGACGGCAGCTATTATATGACTCAGCCTATCTTGGCGACGGCATTAGGCATCGAGCAGATATTTAACGATGTTCATACTGTTCTAGCAGCTGATTCAGAAGTATCGCAACAAGGATCTAAAGCGATTCTAGCCTACTATAAACGTTTGTCTGATGAGGTTTATGGCTTTGATGTGCCAGCAATTGATTCGTTGTTAGCCTTAGGCAATAGCTTAGTTAAAGCTGCACCACAGCAAGCGATTGAGGTTTATCAAGATACTCTGAAAGCCTATCCTAAAGCGCATTCGGCCTACCATGAGTTAGCTAGTGTTTATGCTGCTACAGGTAAAATGACTCAGGCTATCGAAGCGGAACAACAAGCGGTAGCGAGTACCGACCATCCATTTTATCAAAACAAATACACTAAACAATTAGCTGAGTTTCAAAAATAACTATTTCAAAACTAAGCGTGTCAAATCAAGCTAAACCAAATGATAAACAGATAAATGACAATAAAGCCACAGTACGAGTGTTCGCCCTGTGGCTTTATTGTGTAATACCAATCCCATTAAATATCTGGTCAGTTCAGAGTCTCTCAGGTTTTTCAATTCAAGGCACATTGATGTAGAAATGGTTGTTGCCTTTTAAATCGATGTAACACAGAAGTGGAATACCTGAG
>NZ_JBSQBN010000117.1:0-14480 GCF_053850585.1 Shewanella sp. A22 | reverse complement strand
CATCCATGGCGGTCAGATGCTGGAGGTAGAGTAACGCAGGAGCTTGTTACCGAGAATCACTATTCGCTTCAATCATCTGCCTTGCCTACAGCACTTTGAACTCCCGCTGAAAGATCACATATTTAATAGGATTGGTATAATATGTCTCTGTAATATACCCCAATTACCTATGAGGATAACTCTCACAACCTTGAGTCCCTGTTAATCCTGATTAACAATTTATATAGAACATGTAGATCTTTCAAAATGAATTTTGCAGTTGTGTGTAGACATTTTATACAAAGCGCAGTTTATAGTAGGTTCTTATACCCATTTCAATAGTTACTGGGCCATTCAGCGGGAGTCAGCGACTTAATGCAATGGGTATTATTCGGCATGAAAAAGCGATAACGCAATAGAAAGAATGCCACATAAAGCATTCGGCTAAACAATTCTAGAACAAATAATTAGCACAATGGCTAAACTCGATACCTTGCATCGCATTATCTTATAAACATAACAGCGTTCATTTCGAACAAATTTTAACCTCGAAAGATCAACAGGCCTAGTACCTCAGGCGGATAATATTATGATTTGTCGATTTTATTTGAACAGTTCGCCTCACGGCTACCAAAGTGCATATCCAAGAGTAAACCCGTGGATTCAACTATTGGGTATCGTGACTATTTTTATGTGTTTTACCTGTATTGTGCCCTCTTACGCGCAAACATCACTTTCGTCTGATACGGTGCAACAACTGACTACAGATTAACGATCCCAGCAGCGAAATAGACATTGAAATACAAGACTCTGTCGTTAATCTCAACGGCTCTGCCACGGAGCAAGCGAGTAAAGATCGCATACTTCAATCCATTGCAGCATTGCCAGGCGTCACTCAGGTTGTTGATAATATACACTTACAGCCTATTAAGCCCTTGTCTTTAGCTCCTCTGCAACATGATGCCGAGCAGTTTTGGGCAACTATCTTGCAATATTTACCGAGTTTAGCTTTAGGGTTATCGATATTTTTGCTTTTATTTTGGCTTTCACATCCGTTAGCTCGCTTGCTTATTAGCCCCTTAACTTGGGTAACAAAAAGTGAGCTCATTCGTTTAGTTATGCAGCGTAGTTTTAGCATACTGATAATATTATTAGGGCTGTATATATTCTTGCGCCTAGCGGGCTTAACTCAATTTGCGGTCGCAATTATTAGCAGCACAGGTGTCATCGGCTTAATTTTAGGTTTTGCTTTTAAAGACATAGCCGAAAACTTTATTTCCAGTCTATTACTCAGTGTGCAACGTCCGTTCAAATTAGGTGATGTAATAGCAGTCGAAGGGTATTTGGGCGTAGTAAAGAAAGTCACAGCAAGAGCAACCACATTAGTCGACTACGACGGAAACCATATCCAAATTCCCAATGCTACTATCTATAAAAACGTAATTAAAAATCTTACAGCTAACCCGAGAATGCGTGGCCATTTTGTGCTTGGTATTGGCTATGATGCCAGTGTTCGTAAGGCTCAGGACATCGCCATGGAAATTATGACCGATCACCACGGCGTGCTTAGCGATCCTGAACCACAGGTGCTGATAAAAAACCTTGGTCCATCAACAATCAACCTCCAAGTCTATTTTTGGGTCAATGCTGAAACCCACAGCGTTCCCAAAGTTGCTTCAATTTTAATGCGTTTGTTAGTGCGAGCCTTTGAAACAAATCAGATAAGCATGCCAGACGATGCTCGTGAACGTATTTTCCCCCAAGGATTACAATTACAATCAAACGAACATCAGCAAGAAAAAACAGTCCAAAATCGTCAGCAAAAAGACCACAAATCAAAAGACGATGTTCACGATGAAGTTAGCGATGACATCAGCAGCGATACCGATGATATACGTCAACAGGCAGCGCAATCGCGTGATCCTGAAAGTGGTGCCAATATTATCTAATCTGAGTGAGCAGCATAGTTACTTTCTCATCCACCAATAAAATATGTCACAAATATGAATACAATAACCAGTAACCTATGAAAGTCTTATTGCCTTAATTAGATTTGCTTGCAAGTCTTTCTACGTTCAGTGTTATATTGCCCATTATGATTAACCCAACATTGATAACGTCTCGCAGTCACCCCTTGCTTAAGGTATAATTTGGCCCTCTTTTTATGCTTCGTACCTAAGGTTGCTATGTTTCATATTGCCCTTTATGAACCCGAAATCGCTCCAAATACCGGAAATATCATTCGTCTATGCGCCAATAATGGTTCACAGTTACATTTGATTGAACCATTAGGTTTTGATCTCGAAGAAAAAAAATTACGTCGCGCGGGGCTCGATTACTCCGATATGACCAGTGTGACTCGCCATAAGAACTATTCCGCGTTTTTAGAGGCCATGGCAGGAAAGCGCATTATTGCTTGTACCACTAAAGGTAGCCGCCCTCATACTCAAATTGCTTTCCAAGAAAATGATGTGTTGTTATTTGGCCCAGAAACCCGTGGGTTACCAATGGATATTATTGATGCTACGCCACTTGCACAACGATTACGCATTCCAATGACTGCCAATAGCCGTAGTTTAAATTTATCCAATTCAGTCGCTATTATTAGTTACGAAGCATGGCGACAACTGGGTTTTGCAGGCGCAGAGTAATGAAAAAAATGTTATCACCCGAAACCCAACAGGATGCTTTAGCCATTGCAAAAGCAACCCAAAAACCTGGGCAAGCAAAAGAACAAACCAAGCTGATTGCAGCGGGGATTGAAAAAGGTATTGCTGAATACAAAAAACGTGAAAAAGCGAAAGCTCGCGAGCGAGATAAAGCACGTAAACAGCTGCAAAAAACAAAAAATGCACCCACCTCCGATACAGATCCCAATACGCCTTATATCGGATCAGATCGTCAATTTAATTCTCTCACTTGGTCGTTATTAGGATTATTACTATTGAGTTGGGCATTGTTTGGCGCTTATTTTTTTACTACCAAGTAACGTTACACTTACTTATTCTGCCGACCGCTCAAGCTTTTCCGACGGTTTAAGTAAGCTAATGGCTCTCACTACGTGATACTGCTCGCTATCATCATCCAAATAGTGTGCACTTTGCTGCCATTGCCATCCAACGGTTGCCGGACCGGTTTTTGCATTAATAGGGTCAAACTGTAACTGCACAAGAGCCGGCCGCTGATTAACGTCTCCTTTTCCGAGGAATGAATAACTTCCTGCATGCTCATAAAGCGTTAACATTTGCGATATGTCATCCGTAACCCCATTGGCATACACCAATAAAATATGGTCTTGTTGTTGTCTGAACCACCAGGTTTCACTATTTGAAAAACGACTACCTCGGCTCACGCTAATGTAAAGGTTACGCTTATCTTCCGAGCACATCACTGAAGTATTTACCTGCTTAGGAGCAACATTAGGATTGGCGGCACTGCCCTGCCACTCACCCGCTAATTGACTACAAAATGCATCTAACGCCACTTTCGCCGCATAAGTTGCAGTTGAATGCGTCAGTAGCATCATTGCCATTAACAGTAATATTGTTCGGCATTTATGCATCATTACCCATACTCTTTATTAAAATAGCGCTTAACACTTAGTCAATGTAAATCTCAACATAGGTAACTCTGCTCCCTATCTCGGCAAATCAACCTATACTATAGTCATAAAAATGGCCCACTGAGTGTGAGCCATTAAACGATACCACCAAGCTACAAATCAGTTAACACTTACTGACCGAAGCCTGTTGCCGTAATATCAACTTTAGTTACTTCACCATATTGTACGACAATATCAGCAATTTTTTCAGCATTGCCAATCAACACAAACTGTAGGTTTTGTTGTGGGAAATATTGCTTAATCAAACGTTGAGTCTCTACAAGCGTCAGTCCGTCAACCTTAGCTTGAAATTGATTAATAAAATCATCATTAAAGCCATATAAATACATGTCAGACAGTAAACCGGCCAACTGTCCACTGGTTTCATATTTAGGCGGAAATTGCCCTTTAACATAGGCTTTAGCCGAATCTAAGGTTGCCTGATCTATCCCCTTTTCCCATAATCTTGCATACGTTTTTAAGGCTAAATCTATCGCTTCTTTAGTAGTCGACGATTGCGTAAATGTGCTGATTTTGAACACCCCAGATTGTGCATAAGGGCTAAAACCTGAACGAGCACCGTAAGTTAACCCAGCATTGACTCGTAATTCGTCATTTAACCATGAGGTGAAACGGCCGCCTAAAATAGTGTTTACTACGGCTAAGCCGACGTAATCAGGGTTGTCGTAACGAATACCCACACCACCGATTAAAAAGGTGGTTTCAATGGCATCAGGCTTGTCGACCAACAATACTCGCGGCTTGGTTAATGTTGGTAAGTTTTGGTTTAGATCTGGCTGAATCACGGATTCTGTTGCCTGCCAATCACCAAAGGCTTTATTAAGCTTAGCGGTCATGTCGACTATATCAAAATCGCCCACTACGTTTATGGTCATATTACTTGGTTGATAATAACCTTTATGAAAAGCACGTAACTCCGCCACAGAAAGCTTAGCGATAGTGTCACTATTGCCCGATACCGGGTTGGCATAAAGGTGCTGCCCAAATACTAACTTATTAAAGTAGCGACCAATCACTGCTCGTGGACTTTCTTTTTGCTGTGCCAAACCAACAATTTCGCGCTGTTTTAGCTTATCAAACTCAGCAGTATCAAAGTCAGGTTGACGCAGCACGTGGCTAAAGATATCAAGTACGGTATCAACATCTTTACTCATCATATTGGCACGCACATAACTGCCTTCTAAATCGGCATTGGTATCAATGCTGGCGCCCAGAAAATCTAACTGCTGCTCGATATCAGCCTTTGATTGATCCCCCGCCCCTAACATTAAACTCTGTGAAGTAATGTAAGCCAAACCAGGAACGACATCATTCACGGCACCCGCTCGAATAACGGCATCAATGGTCACTAATGGCACTTCTTTTTGCACCATCAATTTAACCTTCAATCCATTATCAAGTGTCACTGATTGATAGCTTGGCATGACAAAACTGGCACTTACGGAATTGGGATTGGTGGCAACGGTGTCAACAGCGGCTTTCTGCGTTGTGGCGCAACCAACCATCCCTAAACTACACGCCAAGGCGATAGCCGATAACGATATGTTAATACGAGTGTGTGTTATGGTTTTCATTTGTCAGACTCCTCAGTAGCAGCGAGCACACCGACAGTTCGATTCGCTTTAATTAAATAGGTTTGCGCCACACGTTTAATATCTGCTGGCGTAACTTGGTTGTAGGATTCTGGGGCATTAAACAGTTTGGTGTAATCGCCAAAATACAACTCGTATGTGCCTAATGTGTTGGCTTTTCCGTTAATGGTTTCCATGGTGCGGTAAAAATCCATCAACTTAATATTTTTCACTTTTTCAAGTTCTTGCTGAGTAACACCTTGAATAGCAATAAGATTAATTTGCTCAATTAAAGCTTGCTCTAAGGTTTCAGCGTTCACACCAGCATTCGCAACACCTAAAATATAAAATAAGTTTGGGTCGAATGACATTGGCATGTAAGTGTCTGCTGCAACAGCCAACTGCTTGTCGACTAAGGCCTTGTAAAAACGAGAGCTATTGCCTTCGCTTAACATTGACGCTAATAAATCCAGCGCATAGTAATCGGCATGGCTGGTTGCTGGCACATGATACGCCAACATAATGTTTGGTGTACTCACCGATTCTTTTTTAACAAAGACTCGACGCTCGCCTTTTTGTTCAGGCTCAATTGTCCGCACGGCTTTTGGGGGGGCTTGAGCAGGAATAGGCGCAAAATATTGGTTAGCAAGCGCTTTAACTTCGGCTAGCTTCACGTCACCCGTAATCACCACAAGGGCATTGTTAGGTGCATAATATGTTTTATGATATTGCTGTAGGTCTTCTAAAGTCCAGGCTGCAATGTCAGACTCATAACCAATAACGGGCCAACTATATGGGTGCGCAGCAAAGGCGACACTTTTAAGCGCTCCTTGAATCGCGCGCCAGTTAGAGTTTTCAAGCCCTGTGGTACGTTCGGACTGCACCACACCGCGCTCACTTTCAACCATTTCAGGGTTGATGTCTAAATTAGCGATCCGATCAGCTTCTAAATCAAAAATAGTTTCTAGGCCATTGGCTGGAAACCAATCTGTGTATACCGTTAGATCTTCACTGGTGTAGGCGTTGTTAGCGCCACCAGCAGCTTCCATGGTACGGTCAAACATTTTTGGACCGAATTTTTTAGAGCCATTAAACATCATGTGCTCAAAAAAATGTGAAATCCCAGTAATACCAGGCACTTCATTGCGTGAACCCACTTTCCAAAAAATGTACATATTGGCATTTGGAATTGAATTATCCTCTAACACCATGATCTTCATGCCATTGTCTAAGGTAAAACTGTTAATGTCTTCAGCTTGGGTTGCTGACACCGTTGGCGTGCTGAGCACACCTAATGTCATCAACAAGGCTATGATTTTGCGGGTCATATCTCGCTCCTTTGAGCTATCGTCCAATGATTATAATAAAACGGCGTTATTGTGCCGCGCTTAATGCGGTTAAAGCAACTTGCGTCATGGTTTGCACGCCAACTTTTAAAGCGCTTTCGTCCACATAAAATGCTGGCGAATGGTTACTGGCAACCTGACTTGGATCTTGATCGGCCGGTGTGACACCCAAGAAAAAGAACATCCCTGGCGTTTCAAGTGCATAGTAAGAGAAGTCTTCTGCGCCTGTAATTAATCCAGGCTCGATCAACATGTCATCCCCCACCACAGAAGCAATAACCGGGCGCATTTTACTCACTAATTTAGGGTTATTCACTGTAACTGGATAACCAGGTTGGATCTCTGTTATCGCGGTGGCACCAAGCGTTTTAGCAGCATTGGTGGCAATTTCAGCCAATTTGACTTTAATTTCTGCGCGCATATCTTGATCAAAAGTACGAATTGTACCAATTAACTCGACTTCGTCAGGAATAATATTCGATCGAATACCACCATTAATGGCCCCAAAGCTTACCACTGCAGGTGCTTTGGTAATATCTACCTGACGGCTAATAATAGTTTGTACACTATTGATAATTTGTGCTGATGCCACAATAGGATCAACGCCCCCCCAAGGCCGCGAGCCATGAGTTTGTCTGCCTAGCACCTTAATAGTAAACGAATCTTCACTTGCCATAGCTGGGCCTGAACGCAAACCAATCATGCCCGATGGCATACTGGATGTTACATGCATACCAAACACTTGATCAGGCTTTCGTTTTGTAAACAAGCCCTCTTTAAGCATTAACTCGGCTCCGCCTTGCTCGCCCTCTGGTGCACCTTCTTCGGCAGGTTGAAAAATAAACATCACATCACCTGCCAACCTATGTTTTACCTTGACTAAGTTCTCTGCAACTCCCATCAACATGGCAACATGGGTGTCATGACCACAGGCATGCATCACACCCACTTTTTGATTTCGATATGTATCCGTCGCTTTAGAGGCAAAAGGTAAATCAACGACTTCGGTTACAGGTAGGGCATCCATATCAGCTCGTAATCCTATGAGCGGGCCTGCCTTTCCACCTTTAAGGATAGCAACTACACCGGTATGGGCTATGCCAGTTTGCACCTGTAAACCAAGCGATTTAAGGTGTTTTTCGATCACCTTGCTGGTTCGAAACTCACGGTTAGATAATTCAGGATGCTGATGAAGGTCACGACGCCATGCAATCACTTTGCTTTCAACTTGGGCGGTTAATTCTGCTGCATTGGGCACATTAGCCACCGCAGATGCACTATAAATGCTGCAAGAAAAGACACTTAAAAAGAGTAAAGCAAAGGATGGTCGCATGTTCATTCCGATTTGTTGTTATAAGTACAACAAAACTACCTTGAAATAGTGTAATTGTTAAATATTTTGCTACTTTGATAACAAGTCAATTGTATCTATTTATTATCACTAAGCGGCCCACATTAAAAATACTCATGCGGAACATGGAAAAATACCACGTCATTATCGATTACTTCCAGTTGCCAGCCGTTTTCTTGTGCAAGCCATTCGAACGTTTCGAGACAATAAAAATTAATGTGGGTAGGATCACTTTTGTAATGCCAATTAATAAATGCCTCATGGCTCAACACCCGTTTGGTCATCACCGCTAAAATGGCCCCCGGTAGCAGTAATTGACTTAATTGCACCATCAACTGCTTAGCATTCGCAATATGTTCAATCACTTCGGTTAAGCAAACAAAATCATACTGTTGAGTTAGCACTTGAGTGTTAGGGTGATAAAATAAATCATAGTTTTCTACGTTAACACCTTTTTTTTCAGCCATTTGACTCAACACAGCACCTTCTCCGCAGCCAAAATCTAATCCCTTTGCATTAGGCTTAATTCGCGCCAATAACGGTGTTAATGTACGAGATAAAAATTGTTGATATCCAGCATCAGCAAAGTCGTTATCATGTAAATCATATTGAGCTTTTTCAGCGGTTTCATCTACATAAAATGCTGCCGGAACCGATACTAATAAACATTGCTGACAACGAACGTACTGGCGATGCTTATCTTGATGAAAAGCAACAGTGGCATGGTGACACAAAGGACAGGATGACAAATGATACTCCAATATGGGCTCATAAAAGTAATAAAAACCGAGCCTATTCTGATAGAACGGGTTCTGTTGTTTCTTTGGGGATTTTGCGGATTTGTGTGGCAGCCTCTTGAGCTTGTTGCAAATACTTGCTCTCGCGGGTTACGCGAGCATTAGACTGCGAAGCAGCTTTTTCGAGTTGCTGCGCCTCCCAGTCATTTGAGCGCTGTTTAGCTAATACTTTTTTTTCACGTGTTAAGGTGGCTTTTGTTGCTTCTCGGGCTTTTTGCAACTGAGCTTGCTCCAGCTCTGTCGACGCTATTTGCGCTTGTTCGCCTTTTTCAGATAAGGTCATTTTTTTATAGGGCTTATCTGATGCTATCGTTGTTAGCGAAAATGTTATACCCATTATCAGTAAAATAAATGTCAATATCTGCCGAGCGTTCATACTATCATTCCTTAGACTTAATCGCCTTTATAACGACCACGAACCTGAGCGGGCATCGCCGTTAATTTATGTTGCACCATTGCATTAAACACTGCAAATATAGGTGTAACATCGATTTTTGGGTTTAACGCAGACAGAGTATACGCGGCCGCTTCTAGGGTTGATAAACTGTCATTTCGTTTCGCTTTCCGGATAATATATTGAGATGCATTATCGCACTCCAGATGAAGCGACGGATAATCAAGTAACCATGGATTAAGCTGTAACATGCGGTAAGCCTTACGCCAAGTTCCGTCGATTAAAATAATAATCGCAGTCTCAGTCGCGCCCGCCTCAGACACCGTTTGACTATTTTCACTAGGATATATCACATAAATTGGCTTGGTTTGCGCCGCTAAATAATGTTGCAGTTCAATAAAGTCATCTGCCGCCTCCCCCACATAAATCCGAGTTTGCGGCATCACCAGTTTCAACAACCTAACTGTATTTTTGGCATGGCCGACTTCTGATGGATGTTGCATTATCATCACTTCAGTTTGAGATGACATGCGTTTTAGCGCATGGCAAACACAAGCTGATTGAGGATATTGACAATAGATACAATAACTTCTACTCATTTTTCGTCTTATTTATGTTCAACGTTGTAAATGAAAGGCCAATATCGTCACCGCAAAAAATACCTCAAGGAAGAATCATTACCATGAGTAGAACAAAGATGTCTATTGCCTTAATGCTCGCTCTAACCACACTTCTTGCATACGCCACACAAGATAATACCTATCACTACGAAGTTGAAATCGGCTTTTTAGCTTCATCAGGTAAGGCGGATAGCCTAATTTTAAAGCCGCTCAACAAGCTGATAAGCCCTACGAGTTAGCCGCGTTATTTATCAAGGTTCGACGATTTTTGGACACTATGCCACCACTGACTTATAAGGTTTATACAATATATCTGGCCAGTATGTTTTCGACTCAAACTGGTTCGTTGGTGCTGGGGTAAATAGGTATTACGTTGATAATAACGGCAACTATAGAGGCATTGATAACAACATAATATACGATATTAATTTGGGCTATTTTTTTACCGACCACTCTGCATTAACCCTAAGTTACAGCACAAGCTCGGAATCTAACTCTGACAGTCTAACATCAGATTTTTATGAAAGGGAGTATTATGCCAACGAAGATATGGATGTTATCAGTCTAACCTACGAGCACTTTATCCCTTTACAATCAACAACTGGAGTGTTTCTCACTGGTGAGCTACATTATAATGCAGAAGAGGTTATCTATAACGCTTCAGGAACCTACATTGATAACTTAAACAACATTATAGGGCAAGATTTTAAAAGAAACGTTGATGACAACAATTACACTGTGCTGTATTTGCAGACTGGTATATTAATAATGCATGGTCAGTGGGTGTGAGCTACTTCCGAATAAATATAGATGGCGAAGTTAACAGTAGTGATATTGACAACTCTGTTCACTACAGCCGCAATGAAACTGAAAGTTCCACTAGCGTAAACACACGCTATTTCTGGCATTTTTCAGAGGTGTTCTCGGCTAAGTTATCACTAGAACACTATTTCGACAATGGTGACTATAGTATTGATTCAGAAACCAATTTTGGCGTAGCAATTAACGCCCGCTTTTAAGTCTCATAATATTTAGCAAAAAAATACCCGCTGAATGTGGTTAGTACTCAGCGGGTTAAAGGTGACATTAATGATGTCATTTAACTAGTCATGTTGTAACTGTTCTTGGTGCAAATGGTTTAGACGGTTCATCGCCATCATGGCCAGCAATACCGTACTAAAGCCGCCCATAATAACGGCTATCGCATAAGGTGCAGGAATATCGGTTAATTGGATCAAGGCCGTTATTATTGATGCTCCGCTCATTTGGATACACCCTAACATCGCCGTCGCGGTACCAGCTCGCTCACCAAATGCCGACAACGCCATGCTGGTTGCAGGACCAAGTAAAATCGCAAATCCAATACACAGCAACATCATAGGTGCCATAAAGGCTACGCCTGCAGCTAACCCTTCATGTGGGCCAACAAAGTACATTGCAGCTTCGGTTATTGCAGCGACAAACATCAATGATAATGCCAACACTACACCCCGTCGATTACCAATACGTTTTATTAATATTGGAGCCGTAAAACATGCCGTAATGTTAACAAGCGCATTGAGTCCAAACAAACCACTAAATGTTAGTTCTGAAATGCCTAAATGCCCAATTAACCATACTGGAGAATACGATACGTAGCATAAAATCGACGCCATCGCGATCATGCAACAACTGGCATAAAACATAAAGTGAGGGTCACTAATAACCGGTTTATACCGGCCCCATCGATATAAAGGCCCTGTACTATCAGTATTGAGTGGACGCGTTTCAGGAAAACGAAAACCCACCAAAAAAAGTACCAAAATGGCATATAGCGCCATAAAGATAAACGTTGAACGCCAGCCAAACTGTAGTGCTAGCAACCCGCCAAACGTTGGTGCAAGGGCAGGGACAACGCAAATCACCCCATTGAGGTAACTGTACATCGACACACTCTGCTTACGGTCATAACAATCACGTACAGCACTAAATACCACAATAGAAGTTGAACAAGCAGCTAATCCTTGAAAAACTCGGGCAATCTGTAACCATTCAAATTCAACCGCATAAGCACCTAATAAACTGCTAATGCCATAAAGTACAATACCAAATAATGCGACTGGTCTGCGGCCAAAACGGTCCGCTAACGGGCCAATTAAAATTTGCCCGATACCCATAGCAAACAAAAATAACACTAACGTGGACTGCACCTCACCGTTTGACACACCATACTCTAATGCCATTGCAGGCATTGATGGCAGATAAATATCTATAGCTAATGGGCTTAGTAGCACCATAAACATTAGTAGTGGCAATAAGTTACGACGCATGAATTCCTATCTCTCAAATATTAAGTGCATAAAAGGTCACCCTTTAATTGGGCACTATAATAAGCTAAATGGAGGTATGAACAGAAATGATATAAAATCCAAAGTGAATTTCCTTTTGAGAATATCACATGAATTTAGATAACCTTGCTAGAGTCGATCTTAATCTGTTAGTTATTCTTCAAGTGTTGCTTGAAGAGCAAAGTGTTACTCGAGCAGCCCACCGTTTACATGTTAGTCAATCTGCGGTCAGTAAAAGCCTTAATCGTTTACGCGAAACATTAGATGACCCACTATTTCAACGCACAGCTCATGGCTTAAAACCAACAGCTCATGCAGATGCATTGAGACAAAAACTCCCTTTAATACTCCAAAATTTATATCAACTCACTCAGCCACCGACATTTCACCCAGAACACAGCAACCGCCATTTTTCTTTCTCGATGGTAGAAAGCGCTTATGAAACACTCATTCCATATTTTATCGGCCCCTTGCTACAGCAGGCGCCAAAGGTAAAACTCGACTCATATGTTTGGACCGAAAAATCAATGCAAGATTTACAGCAAGGGCAAATCGATTTTGGTATTTCGGGTCGAGACATACATCCTCAAACGGATGTCAACATTCAACAAGTTCCAGAAGGCATTGAGTGCCAAACATTATTCAGCGATCATCAAGTGTGCTTAGTGCGTAAAGATCATCCCATTTTACAAATAGTAAAAGCAGGTCATTGGGATCTAGATCACTATCTGAATATGTCCCATGTACAAGTAAGGTGTGAAGGTAACGACTGGTGGGCCTTAGACTATCACTTAGCTAATTTAGGATTGCACCGTCATTTATCCACCACTGTGCCAGACTTTTATGGCGCAGCCAGTGTATGCGCCCACACAGACTTAGTGTTTACCTTACCATCCAGTTTTGCCCACCATGCGCAAAAATTATATTCGCTGGTAACCATTCCCTTACCATTTGAGTTTATGCCTATGGCTTATGTGTTTTTATGGCATGAAAGAAATAATCAAGAGCCAGGGCATAAATGGTTCCGCAATATGATTTTCAGTAGTGTAGAAAAAGCCATCACGAACAATCGTACTGCAACAAAAATAAGTTAAACATGTTTAGCGCCTGCTAGCTGCTTTTATCGCTATGCTCTACGGCTTATTTGAGTAGAAATAACGACATGTTACAAGCACTGTTGTAGATATCATTGGTGCAATATTGATCATAAAAGATCAACTGCCGCCAGTAAAATGCAACTTTAGTGAACTTTTCGTCAATTTGCGACTCAAAAATACAAGATATAAGCATTAGGCTATGCCACCAAAAAAAGTGAGGATGTTCAGCTCAATGAGCATACACAAACTGATCCAACGATTACGAAAGATGGGCCCATTCTCTGCATTGGTAACAACTGCGGCTATTATATTAGGTGGACTAATGCTGCTACCGTTAATTTTGCTATTTGCATTTGTCGCTTTTATTGGCATGACCCTCTTAAGTCGCCAATATATGAATTACCATCGTGTATCTCCGCACTCACCACCTAAACCAAACCATGATGGATATCGTGCCCACCCTAACCTAGAGCGGGAAACGTCAATCAAAGCATACCAAACCGGCAGAACACTAAATCACTAAACAACTAAAGCAGCCGCTAAGCATTTAATCCACATATAGGATTGAACAAAGTAGACTTTAGCATCCGAGTGAGCAACATTAACTCACTTTAACGTGACATATTATGTCTTGGCATTGCAAACTGTATCTTAAATCATCGTTACTAACTTTACTGGTGACGTTTTAAGCGCAAATTTTTAGACAAAATGCATTCAGGAGTCACTATGAAATTTAATCGATCATTTCACTCTGCCAATTTAAAAAATAGGTTCTCCACAATGAATCCGATTTTGGCGTTACTTATGTTATTTAGCATTGTATTGGCGACCATTGTGCTACTACCATTTTTGTTGTTATTAGGTTTGTTAAGCTTTATTACCATTAAATTGTTAAGCAACAAACAACTTAATCGTCATCCCTTTACACAATCTCGTTATCAAGCGTCGCAAACACCACCAAGTGATATTTATCGAGGCAATGCTGATATTCAGCGCGAACAGGCCGCTCCATACGCAGATATGTTTAATCCCTCTGGAGCCAAGAACCCTCGCCACACTGGACGCACCTTCGAACATCAAGGCGATTAACCAGAGAATACGAGCTAAGCGCACACGTAGAGCGAAAAGTTTGAGCATCAAACTAATTGCTCTATCCTGTGGGGCTATGCACACAATTACAACTTACCGTAGGCCACATCCTGTTACCAACGACTCACCATATTCTTACTCAGGAAAACGCACCCGCATGACTAATACCAATCCCATTAAATATCTGGTCAGTTCAGAGTCTCTCAGGTTTTTCAATTCAAGGCACATTGATGTAGAAATGGTTGTTCCCTTTTAAATCGATGTAACACAGAAGTGGAATACCTGAG
>NZ_JBSQBN010000116.1:0-14532 GCF_053850585.1 Shewanella sp. A22 | reverse complement strand
CAACCTTAACGGCAAGTGCTAGCTCAGGGTTAACACCAGTGTTTACCTCATCCACCACCGGCGTGTGTACCATCACAAGTGCAGGCGTGGTGAGTTTTAATGCGACGGGAAGTTGTACCATCAACGTTAACCAAGCCGGTAATGGAAGTTACTTAGCCGCACCCCAAGTGAGCCAGACTTTCACTGTGAATGCCTCATTGGCAGATGCACCGAGTATCGGAACCGCAACCGCAGGGGATAAGCAAGCGAGCATTAGCTTTAGTGCACCGACTAATAACGGTGGAGAAACCATTACAAGGTATACAGTGACATCGAGCCCGGGCAATAAAACGGCGAGTGGCACGGGGTCACCATTAACGATAACGGGCTTGACGAATGGAACGGCTTATACCTTCAGTGTAACGGCGACAAACTCAGTAGGCACCAGTGCTGCGTCGACTGCATCTAACAGTGTGACACCTAATGGTGCTCCAATGATTAGTTCGAGCCCTATATTAAGTGTTGATAGGGGGGCAAATTATAGCTACACCTTAGTGGTGGTCGACACCGTTGGCGACATACTCACCTACAGCGCCCTTAGCATACCTTCTTGGTTAAGCTTTGATACGACAACAGGACTCCTAACTGGTGTACCAAGTCGCGATAATGTTGGTAGTCATACCATTGAGTTAAAAGTAACCGATGCAGCAGGCTTATTTGCAACTCAAGCGTTTAGTGTGAACGTTAATGAGGTTAATAGCGCTCCTGTGGCTAGCGATACTAGTGTCGCACTAGATGAGGATGGATCATTAAGCATTAGCTTTAGTGCAACCGATCCTGATAATGACATCCTTAGTTTTGAGGTATTAACTCAACCAACATCAGGCAAATTAGATAAACATGGTTCAGTTTGGTTATATACACCAGAGGCTGACTTTAATGGTGAAGATAGCATCAGCTTTATTGCTAAAGATGCCGAATTAAGTTCACAACCAGGCTTGGTGAGTATTAAAGTAAAAGCCATTAACGATGAACCTCAGGCTGTAGATGATAGTTATAGCCAAAGTGCATCAACGGATAACAGTTATATTCTAGCTGTACTTGATAATGATACCGATGTTGACGGTGATACTTTAATCATTGATGGTGCTGCTGCAGATGTGGGCAGTGTACAAGTTGTGGCTTCGCAGCTTAAATATCAAGCTCCAACCGATTTTGTTGGTCCTGTGACCTTACGCTACACCGTATCGGATGGCCAAAAAGGCAGAAGTCATGCCAAAGTTCAGTTACTAATTACAGGTGTGAGTCCTGCTGATGCACCTGTGATTACAGTGCCTGCAGATGTCACCGTGAATGCAACTGGGCTGTTTACCAAGCTTAAATTAGGTGTTGCAACGGCTGTAGATAAAGCTGGCAATAAACTGGCAGTGTCTCTCGTTAACACTCAACAATTATTTGCGCCTGGAGAGCATTTAGCTTATTGGCAAGCAACTGATAGCCAAGGTCTAAGTGCCATTAAGTCACAGAAAGTGATTGTGAAACCACTGATTTCAATTAGCCGAAACCAAGTGGTTGCAGAAGGAAGTGAAGTGCAATTCAGTGTGTACTTAAATGGCTCGTCGGCACAGTATCCTGTGAATATTCCTTACACGGTTTTAGGCAGTAGTGATGCTAATGACCATGATTTAGTGGATGGTGTGTTTACCATTGATTCAGGCTTATCAGCGAGCTTTAGCGTCAATGTGTTTGATGATGGATTAACAGAGCCCGAAGAAGAGTTGATTATTCGTTTAGACCCGAGCATGAATTTGAGTAGTCAGAGTGAAACACGGTTATTAATTACTGAAGCTAATATTGCACCACAAGCCAGTATCCAAGTGACTCAAGCTAATGAGCAGCGTACTCAAGTGAGTAAAGTGGACGGTAAGGTTTACCTTAAGGCTCAAACCCGCGATGCAAATGCGCAAGATAGTCTCTCGGATGAATGGTTCACAGGAGCCTTAGTGTTAGAAAACGACGATTTTGGTCGTTACTTTGACCCCAGCTCACTTGATGAGGGTAATTACCCGATAAGCGTTGTAGTGACAGATGATGGTACACCTCAATTATCGACAACCGTACAGTTAACATTGCTGGTAAAATCTGCATTACCAATTCTTACCGGAGATGACTCAGATGGCGATTTAATCCCAGATGATCAAGAAGGTTTTACAGATGAAGATGGCGATGGAATTGCCGATTATCTAGACGCCATTAATGAATGCAACGTGTTGCAAGAGCAAGATAGGGAGCAATCGCTTTTCCTTGCTGAGAGCCAATCTGGTGTTTGTTTACGCTTAGGTAATACAGCGCAACTACATGGCAGTGATGGTATGGCCGTTGAAGCTTCATCTTTAGCTGATGATGCTCAAGCTGCAAATATTGGTGGCTTGTATGACTTTGAAGCGACCAACCTACCAAAATTTGGTGATAGCTACCGCTTTAGTTTGCCGCAAGCCTTACCAATACCAGCGAATGCGGTATATCGCAAGTTCAATAACGTTACTGGTTGGAAAGCATTTATTATCGATGACAACAATACCATCGCCAGCAGTGCTGGTGAGTTAGGTTTATGTCCACCGCCAGGAAGTCACTTGTGGGAATCTGGATTAAATGAAGGTCATTGGTGTGTTCAATTAACGATTGAAGATGGTGGTCCTAACGATGACGATGGCATAGCGAATGGGACTATTGTTGATCCTGGCGGGGTAGCAGTCATGCTCAATAACAATAGCTTACCCACAGTGGTTGAAGATGCTATTACATTGTCAGTTAATCAAGTCGCAGAGCTTGATGTTCTTGCCAATGATAGTGACACTGATGGTGATACTTTGACCGTTAGACAAGTTAGCAGTCAGTTTGGAATTGCAGAAGTGCTGGATAACCAAATGATAAGCTATATTCCGGCGATGGATTTCATTGGGACAGATATATTGGTATATAGCGTAAGCGATGGTAACGGTGGTACAGGTAGTAGCACGTTAACCGTGACGGTAGTGGCTAACAGAGCCCCAATTGCGCAGGATGATACAGCCAGTACAGATGATAAAACAACTTTAATATTGGATGTATTGATGAATGATACTGATGCTGATAATCAAACATTGAGCGTGATTGCAGTTAGTGCCCAACAGGGTAGCGTAATGATTGAAAACAATAAAATCCGTTATAACCCAATAACAGGTTTTGATGGTATCGATACTGTGAGTTATACCATCAGTGACGGCGAAGGAGGTCAGGCGACAGCAAATGTAATAGTGACTGTTAAGGCTTATCAGGCTCAAGTTGTCGAAAATGAGTCAAGTGGCGGTAGCATGCACTGGCTTTGGAGTGGTTTGCTATTATTGGTGATAATGCTGCGTATCAAACCGGAGAATGGTTTTAAATATTATAGAATTTTATCATTAGGATTGGTGGTATTTTGGATCAACTCGGGTCATGTGCAAGCGCAAACGTCACTTAAGGAATCATCATGGTATGTGAATACTGTTGTTGGTGTTAGCGAAACTGTTAACTCTCAAGCAGAGTTACAGCGGGAAATAACAACAGGACAGATAGAAGCTTTTGATAAGTCCGATACTAGTTTTGGTTTTAATATCGGTTATCAAGTGACTCCAATGCTAGCTTTTGAACTTGGATACATTGACTTTGGTGAAGGTGCTACGCAGATAAATGGTGAAAGTTTAGATGCAGGTCAATACCACGAATTACTCAAAACTGTGTCGCCTATTATTCCGGCAGGTACCACCATTGGTGCAAGATTTACATTAATGGAACATGAGGGGTGGCGGTTTTCTGTGCCAATTGGGGTATTCGTTTGGGAGTCGGAAATTAAAAGTTACTCCGAAGGGCAGACGCTAACGACTAAGTTTGATGGTACTGATTGGTATACAGGCATGCATTTAGATTATCGATTTACTCAACATTGGTCTGCTGGTTTAGGGATTGGTTATATTGCTTTGAACCCCAATGATATATTAAGTTATCAATTAAACCTCCGTTATCAGTTCTAATGTATTGTTAGTGAACTTATGCCCTCTTTCTCCATGTGAAACGTCATGGTTAGATAAGAGGGCATCTTGTTATACAACAATTTTTTTTACACTATTGAGTCATTAACTGTTTATATCATCACTGTTTATTACCGTTTTTTATGCTTTAAGGTGATAAAAACAGGTCACATATTTTTTGTGTTTGGTATAAGATTGACCTTTGTGATAATCACATTATTGGCGAGGCCTCAATGACACAGCGGCATAAAAAGCCGGAAATCCTGCATAGCGAAATTGTTGCCAAGAGCCGACTGTTTCAAATAGAGCAGGTACACCTTAAATTTTCTAATGGCGTAGAACGTCAATATGAAAGAATGAAAGGCGGTAGCAGAGGGGCTGTGATGATTGTGCCTATTCATGAAGGTAATTTATTACTTGCTAGCGAATATGCCGCAGGTACTGATAAATATGAATTAGGTTTCCCTAAAGGGTTAATTGATCCAGGTGAGACAGCAATACAAGCTGCTAATAGAGAACTTCAAGAAGAGATAGGTTTTGGCAGTTATCAATTGACTCATTTGAAAGAATTGTCTCTTGCCCCAGGATATTTTTCTAGCCAAATGCACATTTTTGTTGCGGAAAAATTATACCCTAGCCGTTTAGAAGGTGATGAACCTGAACCTATTGATGTCATCCCTTGGCCGTTGTCAGATTGGCAAATATTGCTCGATAATGTCGATTTTTCAGAATCACGAAGTGTGAGTGCTCTTTTTTTAACTCAACAATATTTGAATGCATCAACGTTTAACCGCACAGGCGAAATGAACAATGCAAAGTAGACATTTACTTGCATATTCAGTTAACCATCGAACCGCAGCAATATAAAAGGCGATAGCCTTGTGATTGGTGTCCTTGTTAGGTCATCTTGATAGAATCCAGTAATTGGAGTAGTAATGAAGCCAGAAGATGTAATTGAGCAAGTCATAGGCATTGCAACTGAAGCTGGGCAAAAAATTCGTGACATTTATCTTAAAGGTAGTTTTAAGCGCGAAATAAAGTCTGATAATACCCCTGTGACGTCTGCCGATTTAGCCGCCCATGACATTATTTGTCGTCAACTCGCAGAACTAACCCCTGATATCCCTATTTTAAGTGAGGAAGCTGCGGACATTCCCTTGAGTGTACGTGAAACATGGAAGCGTTATTGGTTAGTTGATCCATTAGATGGTACTGGTGAATTTATTGCTGGTAGCGGTGATTTCTCCGTCATTATCGCTTTAGTTGAACATAATCGCCCTATTATGGGGATCGTTTATGTGCCAATGACAAAAGTATGTTATTACGCAATTGCTGGATTAGGTGCTTATAAACGTGATGGCAAGAATGAGTTACGCATTATGAGTAAACAATTAACAGGTCATGAACCAGAGCATTTACGTTTAGCCGTTAGCCGGCGTCAAGATCCACAATCAGTATTAAAACTACTCAATAAACCTAATCATTGTGAGTTGGTTGTGATGGGTGGAGCGGCATTAAAGAGTTGCCTTGTCGCAGAAGGCCGCGCTGATTGTTATGTGCGTTTAGGTCCAACCGGTGAGTGGGATACCGGCGCAGCACAAATTATTATTGAAGAAGCCGGCGGCGCCTTGATTGATATTAACTTACAGCCAATGACTTACAACGAACGTGAAAGCTTAGAAAACCCAAATTTTATTGTGGTTGGTAGCCCCAATTTACCATGGGATATTTTACTAACGACTTAATTGAGGTGGCCAGTGAATATATTTTTAGTGACATATTGCTTTTGTATTCGTGAGTGAATATTGTATCTCAATTGTTAACGATCTGTTTGTTGAGAGCAAAGCACATGAGACACAAAGGAATGTATACCGCTTCAACTTCGATGTTATTAATCCTCGGGGTTATTGGGTTGTCAGGTTGTGGAGGTGGTGGTGACGATTCCTCTTCCGACAGTGGTGGAAGCCCAGATGGTCGTTTAACTGGGGATGTTGTTTATTATGCAACTCAATGTGACATTACACAACCAGCGGTCGGCGCTGACATCATTGTACATCGTAAAGATGGCAGTATTTTAAGCCAATCAAAAGTGCCTTCAACAGGTAAGTTTGACATCGCTTGGCCATCTGATGCTTATCACTTTTCATATGCTCAACAAATCAATGGCGAGTTATTCGTTAATAGTAAGCTAAATGTTGTAACGGGCGACATTGGCATTATGGGTGAACGCAATGCTAATCTCGATTCTGCTTGTGCTTGCTCCGATTACGATTTTGACTTGAGTGACGTTAAGGCTAACTACAGCGGCTATAGTGTTTATATCGATGGTAATAATAGTACATCTAGCACCAAGGTATGTGAGCAAGACGGAACGTTACCACCGGTTAATTTAGTGTTAACTCCTACCAATGATGATGGTTTGACGTCTTATGCAGCACAAATAGATGTTAATGGCTTTGCCGACAATAGCACCATATATGTTGATCCCTCTCTATTTGAAAACCAAGCTAATGAAGGTGTTGTGCTTAATGCCGAATTAAGCAGTGGTAACGAAAATATCTATAGCCCTGAATTTGGGACATTTTCTGAAACAGATAATGGGCGCGTAAACTGGATTTCATGGTTTATGTCGCCGCATGTTTTCCCAGGGTTGTTTGCTAATAACTTTATTACCTCTTCTAATTTTGAACCTTTAGGGGGCGATGATTATGGCCAGGTGTTTTATTACACCAGTCGTCGCCATCGTGTAACGGATCCTGACGATACACAAGTTGTGCAATTACAACAAAACCAGCAAAAAATGCTACAAAGCACCGACGCAATTTTTAACAGTTTTACTGAAAATAGCGCCAGCAACTACGATTTTACTGGCATAGGGACAGGTAAAACATTGCTCCAAATAAACTTTGGCCAAAGCAGTATTGCCAATTGGACAATTGAAGCACCTTTAAAAGGTACCTTTCCTGATTTGGATTTACCGTCAAACTTGCAAACTCCATTTGAACAAATTACTCAGGCGAATTTATCGGTATTGATTTATGGTTACTTTAGTCATTCGGCAACCCAATATAATCAATTCCGTGCAAAGAGGGTTGAATTACAGCGCGCTGATTTGAAAACTCGCTCAAGTTTTTACGATAACTATGTTGTTGAGCAAATTTCAGTAGATATTTATTAAGCCTACAAACAAACGCCCTCAAAAGAGGGCGTTATTTTTTAGACTGTTTTACGAGAGTCTAACCATTGATGGATCGCTTGCCTGTCACCCTGAAAAATAATTCGGTCTTGTTTCTTTTTTAATTGAAACTGATACATAGGGTCATAGTAAATCTCAAGCAACACACTAATCCACTCTAGGTGTTTACTAACATCATTTTGATTCTGCTGCTGTAGCAACGCATCATTTACCAATTGTTGTAGCTCACTATGAAGCTTACCCCCTAAGCGCTTACGTATCCCCGTAAGACTTTGGGTGAGGTAGTCGCTAAATGTTTCAAAACCGGCTTGCTCACCAAACTTGGCAACATAGCCTGCCAGTTTTTCGGTGACATAGTCGTTGAGTAAGCGAGGCAAACGGATGTCTCTGGGTTCATCCAGTAATACGATATCCGCTAGCTGCATGGCTTGATAAAAAGCATGAGGTAGTGCTGAACGACCAATCAGAAAGCTCTCGTCTTCAAGCAATAAGTGCCTATGTTGCTGCTGCTGATGTTTGAGCAATGATACTGCAAGATTATTTTCAAAGTTGATTTGCGTTGGCTGTGGGTCAATATTCTTGCCAAAGCTCGAGCCTTTATGATTAGCAATACCTTCTAAATCAACCGACTCATCACGCTGATGAATAATTTCGGTTTTACCACTGCCAGTAATGCCACTTAAAATTAGCATACTGGAGTGCATTGGCGCATTGTCTATGGCTTCAATTAAGAAGCTGCGCATTGCCTTATAGCCACCTTGGATATAAGGCACATTAAGACCGGCTTCTTTTATCCATTGTTGGGAGAGCTTAGAGCGAAGCCCGCCTCGAAAACAGTATAAATAACTTTCAGGGTGTTGTGATAACTGAGCTTGCCAGGCTTCAATCCGCGCTTGTTTTACCTTTCCTGTCACTAATTGATGGCCTAATGCGATAGCGGCATCTTGACCATGCTGTTTATAACATGTACCGACTTTTTCGCGCTCACCATCTTGCATTAATGGCACATTAACTGAATGACTAAACGCGCCCTTGGCAAACTCTATTGGTGCTCGCACATCAATTAATGGTCTGTTTTCGAGTAGTAACCGGCCATATTCCGAACTGGGAATGATGTCGTTCATTGAGTTAACTCAATGAGAATATCGTGGCCAACATTTACTGGGGAAAATTCAGCCATTGAGCCAATACACACTGCAGCAATATTATGTGCAGTCAGTAACGACTGCAGTTCGGCTTCGCTTTCGGCATTTACAGCCACTAATAAACCACCGCTAGTTTGTGGATCACACAAAATGGCTTTTTGGTCATCAGTGAGTAGCGGCAAATGTTCGCCATAACTGTCAAAGTTACGATGTGTGCCGCCAGGTACACAGCCTTGCGCTAAGTAATCAGCAACCTTTGGTAGCAAAGGCACGTTATCTAATGCGAGGTTCGCTTTGAGTTTAGCACCTTGGCACACTTCAATTAAATGGCCTGCTAAACCAAATCCTGTGACGTCAGTTAACGCATTTACGCCAGTGATTTTAGCGATTTCAGTACCTATAGTGTTAAGTTGGCACATGGCTTGGGGAGCAATATGACTGTCTTCATCAAGCAATTTTTTTTGTTTTTGTGCTGTGGTCAAAATACCAATACCAAGTGGCTTAGTGAGATATAAACGATCGCCTACTTTTGCGGTATTGTTTTGCTTTAACAACTCAAGTGGTATTTGTCCTGTGACCGCTAAACCAAAAATCGGCTCTGGTGCATCAATACTGTGACCACCGGCAAGCATAATACCTGCGTCGGCACAGGCTTGACGTCCGCCATCGACGACTTGCTGTGCAACCTCTGGCGATAATACGTTGACTGGCCAACCTAATATCGCAATTGCCATAATGGGTGTGCCGCCCATGGCGTATATATCGCTGATAGCGTTGGTTGCTGCAATTCGACCAAAGGTAAATGGATCATCTACTATCGGCATAAAGAAGTCTGTGGTACTGATAATGCCGGTTTGCTCATTAAGCTTATATACAGCTGCATCGTCACGTGTTTGGTTACCCACCAATAAATTAGGGTCGGTAAACACCGGGAGTTGTGAGGCAAGAATGGTGCTTAATATTTTGGGAGAAATTTTACAGCCGCAGCCTGCGCCGTGGCTATATTCGGTAAGTTTAACTGCTTGCTGAGACATATTGTTTTTTTCGAAGGCGTATTGAACGACAATTATAATCACTATTAGATATAATATCTTGTGTTTTAGTCGTTTATCAAAGCTAGTCCATCTTTTGAGGCCTTACCGCTATCCTTAGTCAGTAGATCTTGCCTAAGGAAAGTTAAGTTTAAACCGCTATAATCTACGATCTAGGTCATTGTTGGTTGGCAAGAACCCTGGGAGTCATATATTGGCTAATCTTGTGGAAGAAATGGACTATGGTTTAAGTTCGATAAAAAAGGTCACGATAACCGAGTCAACGTGACCTTTTGTTTTTTGTTTTTTGCGTTAGGCGTAAGCGGCAGTTAAGCTTTTCCAATGACGTTGTCTTTCAATAAACTGACTACGGAGTTGCTGCACTTGTTGCTTAAGGTTATGGTCAGCCAATTGTTTACGTTTGGCTTCAAGTAACACTTTCTTTGCCTGGTAGTATTCAAGTAAGTGCTGCTTCATCAAGTCATACTCTGCTTGAAACTTCTCAATAATCTCATCGCAGTTAGGCAAATGAGCCACTTGATTTTGTGCTTTTAAAAGCTGCATTTGTAAGCGTGCACCTTCAATTTTTTCTTGTGGTACTTTGCGCAAGTCACTGGCTAAACCAACCCAACTCATAAACTTGATAAGCCATTTAGTTGGATCGTAATCCCACCACTTAATACCGTTACGATAGTCGTTTTCAAAAATATGATGGAAGTTGTGATAACCCTCACCGTATGTCAATAAGGCTAGAAAGGCATTATCACGGGCAGAGTTTTTATCTGTGTACGGCTGTTTACCCCAAATGTGGGCTAACGAGTTAATAAAGAAGGTACAGTGATGCACTACGACTAAGCGTAATAAACCTGCCATTAATACCATAGATAGAATATCGCCATTCAACCAACCTAAAAATGCAGGTAGGCCAATGTTCATCAATATTACTAAGGCTAAATAATGCTTATGTTGCCACATTACGATGCGATCATTTTGTAGGTCGCGAACGTTATTGTAGTCGCTATAACGGCTAGCTTGGTATTCGCGCAGCATCCAGCCGATGTGACTATACCAAAATCCCATTTGAGCTGAGTAGGGATCTTTATCATTATTATCAACATGTTTGTGATGAATGCGATGATCACTACACCAGTGCAGAGCACTATTTTGCAGTGCAAGTGCACCACCTAAAGCATATAAAAATCGCACAAGTGGATGAGCTTTGTAAGCTTTATGAGACCATAATCTATGGTATCCAGCAGTAATTGACAGGCCACTAGCGTAAGCGAAAACAACAAATGCAATCCATTCAATGCCGTCAAAGCCATGGGTGAAACCACGCCAAGGGATTAATACCATGGCGCCAATGAAAGTAATGGCAAATAGTAGGGTATTAAGCCAAATGATTGGAGGTTTTTTCATTTAATAAGATTCCAATAATAAATTCTAAGCAAGTTGAGCGTACATTTGTAAGCTAATTTAACTTAGGTGATAGGCATGGGTCAAGTTTAACAGGGCTGTGTTTCTGTTTTAAAAACGGTATTATCCATAGATAAATATTGACTGAGTGGATTAGTAAATGGGTGTTAGAGCGCAACAAAAGGAAAAAACTCGCCGTGCATTAGTGGATGCCGCATTTAATCAGCTCAGTGCTGAGCGTAGTTTTTCAAGCTTAAGCTTACGTGAAGTTGCTCGCGAAGCTGGTATTGCCCCCACTTCTTTCTACCGTCACTTTAAAGACATGAATGAGCTTGGCTTAACGATGGTTGACGAGGGGGGGTTAACGTTACGCCAAATGATGCGTAAAGGTCGTCAACGTGCAGAAGCGGGTGGCAGTGTCATTCGTATATCGGTAGATACGTTTATGGAAGTATTAGAGTCTAATCCAAACGTGTTCCGTATTCTTCTGCATGAACGTTCAGGGACGTCGGCTGCATTTCGCGCAGCAGTAGAGCGCGAAATTGAACACTTTATTTCTGAATTAGCCCATTACACTGAAGCACAAGCTAACCGTACACCTGTATTGGCACGTGCCCAAGCTGAAGCTTTAGTGATTTTAGTGTTTAATGCTGGCGCATCCGCATTAGATTCAAAGCGGAGTGAGCGTAAAGCACTGGCCGATCAACTTGTGCTGCAGTTGCGTATGGTGGCAACTGGAGCCGAGGCTTTACAGCACAAAATAGATAATCGTGCGTAACCATAGTATGAAAGTGACAGATATAAAGAGGGCGCGAATGTTCACGTCCTCTTTATTAGGTGTATCTCAGAGTCAATCAGGTTACTTACGAACCAGGAACACGCCCGACTCCATATGATCGGTATATGGGAATTGGTCAAACAATGCAAAATGACTGATGTTATGGGTTTCACTCAAGGTCAGTAAATTGTCTTTTAAGGTTTCAGGGTTACATGAAATATACAAGATCCGCTCATAACCCTGAATAAGCTTTAACGTTTCAGGGTCAATACCGGCACGAGGAGGATCGACAAAGATGGTATTACAATCATAACTGTCTAAATCAATGCCTTCTAAACGTCTAAATTGACGTTTTTTTGCCATTGCATCGCTAAAGTCTTCTGCCGACATGCGAATTATTTGGACGTTAGTGACATTATTAATGTCAATATTGTACTGTGCAGCGTCAACAGAAGGTTTAGCCAACTCTGTTGCTAATACTCGATTGAAGTTTTGAGCGAGTGCAATTGTAAAATTACCATTACCACAGTACAGTTCAAGCAAATCTCCTCGACTGTCCTTAGTGGCATTAATTGCCCATTCCAGCATTTTTACCGACACTTTCGCATTCGGCTGAGTAAAGCTGTTTTCAATTTGTTTGTAATGCAATATTTGCTCGTTAACCGTTAAGGTCTCCACAACAAAATCTTTATCTAAATCGATTTTCTGTTTACGCGCACGGCCAATAATATTGACAGTAAATTTGGAAGATAATTTGGCTTTCAATAATGTAGCTTGTGCATGCCATTCTTCATCAAGTTGTCTGTGGTAAAGCAGAGACACTAATATTTCACCGCTGAGAGTCGACAAGAAATCTACTTGAAACAATCGATGGCGTAATGCTGGATTAGGTTTCAATTCGGCAATTAATTCAGCCATCATTTGGTTAATGAGTAAACCTGCTGGCAAATATTGATCGCAACGCACTTTTGCATTCAGTGCTTTATCAAACATGTAGTAATATAAGTCATCACCGTCATGCCACATTCTAAATTCAGCGCGCATACGGTAATGCATTGGCTCTGAGGCAAAAACTTCAAGCGCTGGTGGATTGAAATCGGCAAAGGCCTGTTCTAGCTTGATGCGCTTTTGTTGTAATTGTGCATCGTAGTTTTTAGGATCCATTGCAGCTAAATTCATGTCGTCCACCTAAGGCTGTAAAAAAGGGCGCAAATATTATACTAAATGACGCTGATGTCTAGTATTACGCACCTAAGTAAAAATGACATAACGATTAATACTGAGCATATTGATAACTGGAGCCCACATTGTCTGGACCAATTTTAGTGTTTGATTCTGGTATCGGCGGGTTGTCGGTAATGAGTGAAATCAGAAAACAGCTACCACAACATGATTATTGTTATCTATTTGATAATGCTCGTTTGCCTTATGGCAACCTATTAGAGCAAGAATTAATTACGGGCTGCGTTGCACTTATTACACACCATGCTAAACGTCTAAACGCCAGTATTGTCGTTGTTGCCTGTAATACCGCTAGCACATTAGTATTACCACAACTACGCCAGCAATTATCAATTCCAATTGTGGGAGTTGTTCCTGCTATTAAACCCGCTGCAATGTTATCCAAGAAAAAACACATTGGTTTGCTGGCCACGCCTGGTACCGTTAAGCGAGATTACACTCAAGAACTCATAAACCAATTTGCAGGCGACTGTAAGGTCGAGTTATATGGCACATCAGAGTTAGTCATGCTTGCAGAGCAGCATGTGTCTCAACAACCCATTGACATGAATCGGCTCAATCAAATACTTGAACCTATAGTGACCTCAAAAATTGATGTGCTTGTTTTAGGTTGTACTCATTTTCCAATGATCACCGCAGAAATAAGTCATTGTCTGGGTAAAGGGGTCACACTATTAGATTCTGGGGAAGCAATAGCAAAGCGAGTGAGGTTCTTACTGAGTAAAGAGCATAATGGCAGTAAACAATTGCAAGCTTGCTATACCAAAGAGATTAATGAAGGGTTAAAAGCGGCATTAGTCGGTTATGGTTTTAGTGATTTTTCGCTGGTATCCATAACCGACTAATAACACAACTAAGCTAGATAATAGTTAATATTAACTATTATCAGAGTCAGACTCTTGCGACTTAGCTTCTCTTACTTTTAAAGTACGTTCTTGGAAACTGTAGTCATTCAGTTTAGACATTGCCTTCTGAGCTCCCGCTTCAGACATTTCAACAAAACCAAATCCTTTACGGCGACCAGTTTTACGGTCACGAACTAAACGCACAGAATTAACTGGACCATATTCCCCAAACAAAGCCTTAACTTCACCTTCATGTACACGATAAGGCAAATTACCTACATAAAGTGTCATTGTTGGGCCAATATAAGGTTCATCAGCAGAGTTTGCTGAGCTTGTTGGCATAAAGGTGAAAATTAACGTTGCCACGACAACACCAGCAATAAACGCTACAGAAGAAGATGTACCGCCAAACTGAGAAAAAACAAAAGCGCCTAGAAGCGCCGCAATCAAAACAATCACGAATGATTTCTGCATAAAATAATCTCTAATGAATATAAAAATGATAAATAACTGTTAAAAACGATTACATAGTAATTAAAATTTACCAGATAAACCAGACTGCTGTTGAAAAATTGAGCTCAAAATTAACTTAATTATCAGAAATAAGCGTTTTGTTAGCATACAAAGGCGCTTCTTTAATCAAAAATATCAAAAAAGGACCAATTTGCATAAAAGTTCGGCGTTCAAAACACTTCATTAATAAAAGCGCTTGCACTAAATCTTAAGCTGCCTATAATGCGCATCCACTGACACGGCATACAGCGAAAGCGAAAACCGGTTAGTGTTATTAACAGTCACTTAAGTGGTGTTGATAACGGGCAAAAAGAAGTTTGAAAAAACACTTGACGCCA
>NZ_JBSQBN010000115.1:0-14649 GCF_053850585.1 Shewanella sp. A22 | reverse complement strand
CAGCAAAGGTGGGGTTACTGCACATAACGGGGAACTGCACATAATTTCGGTTATGTTGATATCAACATAACCGAAAAAATTGGTTATTCAGTCAGACAGCTAATGGGGCTCATGCTAGTGCCACGCTCTACAGTATTGTGGAAACCGCCAAAATAAATGGTCTAATTCCATTTGATTACATCATGGTTTGCCTTGATGAACTGTGTAAACCAGAACCCAATATCGATAGCTTGTTACCCTGGATTTTTAAAAAATAGGTGTGGTTTGCTAGACGGTTACAGCTAAGATGTACGATTTAGGCGTTGTGACCTCACGAAGCCGTCCAAGGGTAAGTAATGATAATCCGTACTCAGAATCGCTATTTAGAACGGTAAAGTATCATCCACGTTGGCCTAGTGAAGGTTTTAAGTCGTTAGAAGCAGCACGTAAATGGGTCAATGAATTTGTTTGTTGGTACAACAACGAGCATCGCCATAGCAGGATTAAGTTTGTGACACCAAACCAATGGCATGATGGTCTTGATGTTGGAATACTGGCGAAGCGAAAAGCGTTGTATCAGACAAAAAGAAATGAACATCCAGAGCGATGGTCAAAAGAAGAGCGAAACTGGCAGCCAATAGGCGCTGTGGAGTTAAATCCAGAGCAACATAAAGAAGCTGCTTAACAATTTAGGCGACAACTGTCTTGAAAAACGCCGCTACATCTGGGTCCACTTTGGCTGCTAATGTATTGAGAAACGCCGTTACATATGGGTCCAATTGGGCTGCTAACTTTTTAATATCCAGAATTTCTATTTGTGCATAATACCTTTTAATAATCCCTTCTTTCTTTAGCTCATCTGCTATTCTGGAATAATGCTGCCTGCTAACTCCCGTAAGGAGAGAGGCATCCTGAATGCTAATGTTTATTGATGTGTATCCGTATTTCTTTAGTGGAACAAAGATAAACAACAACATGAGTATAATATGCTCCTTTTTTTCTAGCACAGTTCTAAGGCTAGCTACTGCTCTGGTAGCTTCAAGCATTGCCACTTGCGATTTATAAAGACTGATGATGACTTTGCGTCTTAAAGACTCATTGTCTATTTTTGATGGGGTCAGGGCGATAATCTCAGAATCAACCAGAGCTTTTACAGTTAAGAGGGTTGATGGGAGAGTCATATGTTTAAAATAAGGGCTGCTACATGTGGATAGCAAGTCAGTGTACTGCGTCATCTGCAATCCATAACCACTCAATACAGCATAAAAAACGCCGTCGCGCTTTGGTAGGGTTTTAATTTCCTTTTCATTTATGGTCAATATGGAGTAGCAGTTAATTACTTGGTTTAATTCGTGTTCAGATAACCCCGTCTCAATTAGTTCGGCTATAAATTTTGATATATTCAAATTGACTATCTCTAGTTATTTAGCATGCCACTGCGCCAGTCATCCATATCCACCATACCTGCACTTTAGTTTTTTTAGCAAGGCTTTGCCCTTGAAAGCTTGAAGACTGTCACAGAGGGAAAATTAAAAATTAGAATGTTAACGACGTGCGTTGTCAGCGCCGATTATTTGTACTCTTATTACCTCGCAAGTCAATAGGCAGGTTGTTTGTTCCGAAAACACCCGTCCCGTATTGCTCAGAGAAAAATAGAGGGAAAAATGCAACAACAATACCCAGAAAAGTATAGGCGAGGAAGTGGAGGGTTAAGCGCAGCTTTATCCCTCATGATGGCGCTTGTTTTAGCGCTATTTGGCTCGCCGGGAGCCTATGCAGCTACTGCAGATATCGAAGCTCAACTCCTGAAGAAGTTTGCCAAGGGCGAGTATTCGAGCAAGGGGGCCGACACCTGTTTGAGCTGCCACGGTGATGAAGCGCCGGTGCAAGCTCTGTTTAGTGGTGTTCATGGCTCACTGGAACGCAGTGATGCACCCATGGTACAGCTGCAATGCGAGACCTGCCACGGCCCCCGTGGCCGCCATAAGGGCAAGAACGAGCCGATGATTTCCTTTGGTGAAAACGGTAATGTTTCCGGCGAGTTGCAAGATACCGTATGTTTGTCTTGTCATCAGGATGATGAGCGGATGCACTGGCAGGATAGCTTGCACGCGGATGTCGATATCGCCTGCGCCAGCTGTCATTCGATTCATACCGGCAGTGATCCGGTTCTGAATCGCGCCAAACAGGTATCGGTCTGTAGCGACTGCCACACTGAGCAGAAAATGGATATCAACAAACACAGTGCTCATCCGTTAGCGACAGATTCATCCGCTGGCGAGATGGTCTGTACCGACTGCCACGCCGCCCACGGCTCCATGACTGATGCCAGCCTGAAGCAAACCAGCCTCAACGACACCTGCTACCAGTGTCATGCAGAAAAGCGCGGTCCGCAGCTGTGGGAGCATGAGCCGGTGACTGAGGACTGCACCACCTGTCATAACCCGCACGGCAGTGTGAATGACAATCTACTGAATCAACGTGCACCTCTGCTGTGTCAGAGCTGCCATGCCAACGATGAACACTCCAGTCGCGCTTATGGCGATGACAACAGTGCCTTTACCTCAGGGCAAAGCTGTTTGAACTGTCACAGCCAGATACACGGCTCCAACCATCCATCTGGCAGTGCGCTGCAACGCTAAGGAGAAATGAGATGAAAACCAAACTAAGTATCCTCGCATTAGCACTGTTACAGGCAGGGATGGCCAATGCGAATGGCTTTGATTTAAGTGATGCCAATACCAAAAAGGTCAGAAAAACCAAATGGCAGTGTAAGCGTTGTGAAGTACCCGCGGCTAAAGGGATTTATGGTCTGAGTGCTGTCTGGACCGAAAACGACGACAAAAACGTTGCTAATGCCTTCGGTGAAGACAGCGAAGACGCGGCAGCATTGCAAGCGGATATGGTCTATCCCGGTGATAATCGAATCAAGGTCAATGCACACAACCTGGGTTTAGAAACAGGCTCAGGAAATATTCAGTATAAAAGCCAGGGTCTGACATTAGGGCTGGACTATCTCAGCCAGCTCAAAGTGGATGCAGATAATGCTGTGGCGCTTTATGGCTTCGACGATGAGGTGCTGACTGAGTTAACCGGCCCTCAAACCACTTCGCTAGAGAAAAAGCGTGAGCAGTGGCAATTGAACAGCAAGTTCAAGCAGCAATTCTGGAGCGCTTACCTCAACTATCAGTTGGAAGAGAAAACCGGCAAACAGGTCAGCTCCACTCAGGCTGGCGTTTTCCCAACTAACTTCAATCGTCGTCCGGCTAACTTTGTTAAGCCTTTAGATACACAAACCCAAACCATCCAGACCGGTGCAGCAGTCAAAGGCAAGCAGTGGAATGCCTCGGTACACTATCAGGCAAGTCTGTTTGAAAATGACTACAAGGGCATCAACTCTGCCGATGATAACGGTACCCTGCAAAGCGGAGCCCCTGAAAACGAAGCCCATCAAATAACAGCCAAAGGGCAGTATCGCTTTAACGCTTTTAGCATTACTGGCCAGCTGAGCAAAGGCTGGCTGTATCAGGACCAGGACTATTACACCTTATCCAGTGTGCCCAACGGTATCACTCATCTGGGCGGTGAAGTCAAAACCACCGATGGCAAGCTACTAATCTCGGCAAAGCCAATAAAAGGCCTTAGACTAAGAGCCCAATTCAACTATCTGGACAGAGATAACCAGACGCCAGAGCGTACCTTTATTTATGATCGCACCAACCGTACTCGATACGGTGCGACCCAAACCAATGTCGCACTGGACCGTGAAAAGCAACGCTATCTGCTGGATGCTCGCTATCGCTTAGACTCACAAACCACACTGATTGGTGGTTACGAATACGAAGAGAACGAGCGCAGTCACTCAGTCAGGGAAACCACTGAAGAGGACCGTCTGTTCGCCAAAGTAAGCTACAGAGGCATTCCACAGTTGCAGCTCAGCTTGGAAGGCGAAGTCAGCGAGCGCGATGGCTCTACCTATGATTCCAATCGCTACACCTCTGAGATTGATAACCCGCTGTTGCGTAAGTTCCATCTGGCAGACAAGGAGAGTAACAAGCTCACCGCCAACGCCAGCTATAGCGCAACAGATAACCTCAATCTGGACCTGAGTGCACGTTACAGCGATGACGATTACACCGACACTGAAATCGGACTGACCGGGTCACAAGACACCGCTTACGATTTAGCAGTTAACTACAATCACAACAACGACCTCTCTTTCAGCCTCTACGGTGGCCAGCAGTGGATAGACAGCGACCAGTCCGGCAGCCAGTTATTCACTACCGCTGACTGGATGGGAGAAACCGAAGACAGCTTTAGTCACATCGGTATGGGCAGTCGTTATAGCAACCTGCTTGATCAGAAGCTATCACTCACCCTGAGTTACGACTACTCCGAGTCGAAGTCAGAGACAGCAGTCACGGGTCAATCGCCCTTTGGTGATTACACCGCTTGGCAACACAAGGTTGCACTGACTGCACAATACCAGATCAACAAGACCACCCTCGTCGAAGCTGGTTACCGCTATATCCGTGTGTATGACACCGACTATACCGAGGTGGCACCGCTGGCTATCGATGGCTTGGTCACGCTGGGTGATACCGACAACAACTTCCAGGCGCATCAGCTGATGCTAACCCTGAGCTATGCGTTATAAAACAACTAAGGATAAAAACATGCAAAGACGAGATTTTTTAAAACTCAGTGCTGCCGTTGGCGCGACTTCGTGCATTACTGCGTGCGGTAGTGAAAAGTCACAAATTTTATCACCACCAGAGGCTGAAGTAGCAGAAAAAATAAACTGGTATGGATGTACCGTTAATTGCTATGCCACTTGCCCTATCAAAGCAGTCACTCAGGATGGCGTCCTTGTCCGTATCGAATCAGATGACATGGAAGCAGATACAGATGAAATGCCACAACACAGGGCATGTTTACGAGGAAGATCAGGAAAACAGAAGGCAAACTGCGCCGACAGGTTGACACAGCCGATGAAGCGAGTGGGTCCGCGCGGCTCCGGTGAGTTTGTAGAGATTAGCTGGGATGAAGCAATCACAGAAATCTACGGAAACATGAAAGCTACCATTGAAAAATATGGTAATGAGTCACTTTACGTGCCTGTAGGCTCAGGAAAAATCATGTCGGGCATGAATGGGTTATCACCGGCGCCGTGGCTAAACAATCTGTTGAGTTTAGTGGGGGGATACCTAGGTCACTACTATAGCTATAGCTATGCAGGCTTAGAGGAGGCATGCCTGCGTACATACGGCGTAGAAAGATTTTCAGGGAGTAACCTATCGATAGCAAGGGATAGTGATTTAATTGTTGGTTTTGGTTTTAACCCAAATGAAACCCAAATGTCGGGTGCCGGACAATCATATGAATGGACCAAGTTAGCAGAATCTAAAGAAATTATCCTCATCGATCCCCGCTACACTGATTCCACATTGGGCAAAGAGTCACAATGGATCCCGATTGTTCCTGGTACCGATGCCGCGTTGGTTGAGGCGCTGTCTTACGAGATCATTACCAATGATAAAGCGGATGAAGCGTTTCTGAATACCCTCTGTGTAGGGTATGACTCAACAACCTTACCTGCATCAGCCGCTCCCAATAGCGATTACAAATCACACATACTTGGCTATGGACCTGATGGTGTTGTTAAAACACCTGAATATGCGGAAGAAATTACCGGCATCCCCGCAGACACCATTCGTGAACTTGCTGTAAAGCTATGGTCTGCTAAGGCACCTTTCATCACGTCAGGTTATGCGCCTCAACGTCATGCCAATGGAGAAAACACCGCGCGAGCATTGATGATGTTACCTCTTTTACTGGGGCAAGTTGGTAAACCAGGAACTAACGACTCTACGGCGCCAAATGCCTTCTACGGCTCTCCTTTTGCTATGGGAATTCCATGGCTGCCTAACCCAGTAAGCACACAAATATCTTTCTATATGTGGCCTCAAGCTTGCCTTGAAGGCGATAAGATGACAGACAAAAATGCTGGACTAAGAGGTGGAGACAAACTAGAGCAAAATATTAAGTTTATTTGGGCTAGCGCCAGCAACTGTCTGATCAATCAACATGGCGACTCCAACAAATGTGCAGAGATACTGCGTGATGAATCACTGGTTGAATTTATCGTCGTGCATGACGTCAGAATGACTCCATCGGCTAAGTTTGCGGACATACTGTTGCCCGACCTGATGGACTTAGAAGAACGGGATATGACGATTAGCACCAGGTCTCAGAACAGTGTGTTCGTTCCTGCAACGTCATCAATAGAAAGCCATGTCAACGGCAAAAACTGCTTTAATGTTTGCCTTGAGCTAGCGAAACGGTTTGGAGTAGAGGAAGAATATGCGCAAGGAAAGTCATATGAAGAATGGTGTGAACATGTGTTTCATGCAACGCGCGGATACTTCGTTAGCATAAATTCAGATGCCGATAACTTGATCCCTAAGACCTATGACGAGTTCTGTGCTGGCGGGCCTGTTACCATTCCGACCAATCTGGCTAGCGTTATTCTGGAAGATTATGTTTCTTCTGGTGGTGCAAATAAGCTACCTACCCCAACCGGGAAGATCGAGATCTATTCAGAGACCATTCAAACCTACGCAGACGAGTGGGAGTTACCAGAGGGTGATGAGATCTCCGCTATTCCGAAATTCATTTCGACCAGGGAAGGGCCACTTGATACGGAAACGCGCAAAGACTACCCATTGCAAGCATATGGTATCCATACAAAAGGGGGAGTGCATTCGAGCTTCAATTACCCCTGGCTTTATGAGGCTGTTTCTAACGTCATATGGATTAATCCTGAAGATGCCGAGAAATACAATGTTAATGATGGGAAAATGGCTTTGGTCAGCTCAAAGCGTGGCACCATAAAAATTAAAGTGAGGGTGACGCCGCGAGTTATACCCGGAGTTATGATCATGCGACAAGGTAATTATTATAATGATGTAAACGGTATTGATGAAGGTGCCTGTGCAAACACATTAACATCGGGAGTTCCAACCCCGCTTGGTAAGTGCAACCCACAACACACAATACTCGTAAACATTAAGCCGGCATAAGGACAGAACAATGACAACTAATAAATATGCATTTCACGTAAACACCGCGGCTTGTTCTGGTTGTAAAACATGCCATATTGCTTGCAAGGACAAAAATGATAGTCCGGTAGGAGTAATCCTTCGTAGAGTATATGAGTACGCAGGAGGCTCCTATAACAGAACTGATAATGGCGCATTAACAAGTAATGTTTTTGGGTACTATATGTCTATCGGATGCAATCATTGCGATAGCCCTGCTTGCACAAAAGCGTGCCCAACGGGGGCCGCCCATAAAAAATCAAACGGGATTGTTGATATCGACCAATCAATCTGTATAGGTTGCGGCGCGTGTGCGGAAGCATGCCCCTACGATGCTCCTCAGTTTAATACAGCGACTCAGACCATGAACAAGTGCAATGCTTGTTATGATCGGTTATTGGAAGGTAAAAACCCTTCTTGCGTCGATGCTTGCCCTATGAGGGCACTGGATTTTGGCACAATCGAAGAGCTGAATAAAAAATACCCCAACTCTGAGCGAGGAAATATCGCCCCATTGCCATCTTCGAGCATTACGACGCCCAACTTGTTCGTAAAACATAATGTTAACGCTCGACCTATCGGAAGTTCTGACGGGAAGGTTCTTAACTCTGACGAGGTTTAATCTTATTCTTATTTAGTTAAACAAAAGAATACCCCCTCCTTTCACATTCATGGAAGGAGGGGGGGGGTAGTTTATATCTGGCTAGTCATTTAAGGAGAAGCTGTGCCGATATAGGATAGAAACGGCTTGGCAATTGATTGGCTATTTAAGATTTGCATTTTAATATGACAACGTACGACTTTTTGAACCTGGAGAAAATATGAGCCAAACTCATAACTATGCTTCCGCAGTATGTGGTGTTTTGCATAATGTGTTTTACCAAATACCCACCGCTGACTTTCTGTCTAGAATTAACGAAACCGAACTGCTTTCTGCGTGGCCCAAATTTGATACAGATATTAGTTCTGCATGTGATGTGATCCGCAATAGTTTAGAAACAGACTCTATGAAAGATATTGAGCGAGACTATTATCAACTGTTCATTGGGCCCGGCACCAAAAAAGCATACCCCTGGGGGTCTGTATACACAGATAAAGATAATCTTCTGTTCGGTGAAAGCACACTTGCAGTCCGGGGATTTTACAAGTCTTATGGCATAGAATTTGAGCTGGATGGTAACAAGCCAATGGATCATTTCGCTTTGATCCTGGGTGTTTTGTCCGAATTCTTTTCACAAGAGAATGAAGATGCGATAAAGCTTCTCCTCGGGCAACACTTGCTTCCCTGGAGTCAACGAGTCATTGATTGTATTACCGGAAATGCCAAAACCGATTTTTATCGTGGATTTGCACAGCTAATGCAGGCTTTGCTTAACGACTGGATGCTACGACTGGATATAACACCAGTTGAGATGCCCCTATATCGTTAACATAGACTGGACCTTAAGAATTGAGGTGGTCGCATTGAACTCGATTATCAATAATCTATTGTTTTGTTTAGATTTTGATTGCTGGATATGACATTCTCGGTTTGAACCAGCTTTGTGTAGTCTTCGCGACTTATTGAGTGGTTCTTTGGCTGTGTTCAGGTTTGATTTGGCTATTAAACCTGATAACACCAAGAGCATTTTTTATACATTTTTTAGAAATATCCGTTAAAGCTCATCTCTATGAGCTCACCTAAACATATTTTTCATTTTCTTGTGAAGCTTTCCGACAACCAGGCTCCAATCTTTGTGCAACTCAACCAGTTTATCTGCCTGTTACTTTGGTCGTGGTAGGAATGAGCATTACTGCTCACCCCTCGCACAGTTCCGGACGTGTACTACTAACGCATCCGGCTCCTACCTTGGGTGTTTGGTATGCGTCTAGCGAAGTACACCTATCATCGATGTTCTGATTGTTTAAAAATACCTGCTCAATGATAAATTTGGAGCAGGTGATGAAAACATACAGAACAACTACTCAGTGGCAGATGCGACTTCAACAACGCGGCTCGTTTAGTGGCACTAATATCGAATTTTGCCAACACCATAATGTCTCTATCACCACTTACTATAAACAGCGCGCTTTACTGGCTGAGTATCAGCCTAATTCAACCTTGCCACTGCAAACAACGAACCCCACATCATCACGTTTTATTCAGTTAAAACAAACCACCACTGAAGTCTGCGCGCAAACTCATCAAAATGTGGTTCAGTTTGATATCCGCACAGGCCAGTTAATGTTTCCTGCCAATTTAGCAACGAACGATATCGTTTCCATCATTAAAGGGCTGATGGCATGAAGATGTTTGTTGATGTGCCCCCGTTTATTTATGTGCGGATGTGGTCGATTTTCGTAAATCGATTAATGGTTTAGCCGCCTTAGTGGAAGCAGAGCTTGAACTACCGGTGCTCAGTGGTGCGCTATTTGTGTTTTGTAATAAAGGGCGCGACAAACTCAAACTGCTGTACTGGGATAACACCGGGTTTGCCCTGTGGTACAAGCGATTAGATAAACATAAGTTCAAATGGCCTAAACTCATGTCACCCACCATGACATTAACCGAGCAACAATTACACTGGTTATTAGCTGGTTATGATGTGATTGGCCACAGCAAAATTGATGTCGCAGGAGTGCTTTAATTATTCAAAAGATATGGCGATCGATTGATGATCATCAAAAGACGTTCAGTTAGCACTGGAAAGCCTTTTGTTATGCCTAAAATAGGCTTCATGAAAAATGAACTCGCCCTTAAACAGCGCATTACTGAACTTGAAAAACTGTTAGCGCAGAAGGATGCACAAATCGCAGCCTTGGAAGAGCGCTGGCGTTTAGCTCAACAAAAACAATTCGGCAAAAGTGCTGAAGGCTTTGTAGGGCAAGGTGAGTTATTCAATGAAGTGGAGGAAATGGTTGAAGCCGCTGAGGCTGAGCAACAATCCATTAGCTATACCCGTAAAAAGCCAGTGCGTAAGCCACTGCCAAAAGACTTACCCCGTGAGCAGGTTATTCACGATATCGAAGATAAAACCTGTAATTGTTGTGGTGGTGAGCTACATAAACTGGGTGAAGATAAGTCAGAAAAGCTTGAGTTTATTCCCGCTCAAATCAAAGTGATTGAGCACATTCGGCCTAAGTACGCTTGCCGTCACTGTGATAAATCCTCGATTCAAACACAGATAAAGCAAGCCTCAATGCCTGCCATGCCCATCAACAAAGGCATTGCAACGAGCAGTTTGCTCAGTCAGCTTATCACCAGTAAATACCAATATGGGTTACCGCTTTATCGCCAGGAAGCCATGTTCAAGCAATACGGTATTGAGCTCAGTCGCCAGACCATGAGCAGCTGGATAGATAAATCAGCCACACTGTTTGCGCCACTAGTTGAGCGACTTAAAGCCGAGCTGTTAAAGCAGCCCACGTTGTTTGCCGATGAAACGCCATTGAAAGTGGTGAAATCCGATAAAGTGAACAGTTATATGTGGTATATTGTTCAGGTCGAGATTCACCAGACCCGAATAACCCTATCCCTAATATCGTGCTTTACGACTTCCACAATAGTCGCGCGGCCGCCTGCGTGGTTAATTATCTTGATGGATATCAAGGGTATTTACACGTGGATGGTTATCAGGCCTATGCCAAAATAGAGGCAACCTTAATCGGCTGTTGGGCGCATGCTCGTCGTAAATTTATCGACGCGAAAAAGCGACAAGGGAAAAATAAAACCGGCAAAGCGGATGTGGTATTGAGCCTTATCCAAAAACTGTACGGCGTTGAGTCACGCGTTAAAGATAAAAGTGCGGATGATAAATACACGACAAGACAACAAGCCAGTGTGCCTATACTGGACAAGCTAAAAGCATGGCTTGAGCAGAACCAGCCAAATTTAGTGGGTAATGCCAAACTAATAGAAGCGGCTAATTACCTAGCTAATCAATGGCACAAACTCATTCGTTATGTGGATGATGGCAGACTGAGTATTGATAATAATCGTGCGAGCGAGCGGTAAAACCGTTTGTGATAGGCCGAAATTATGTGCAGTTCCCCGTTATGTGCAGTAACCCCACCTTTGCTGTATAGAACCAGCTAACCTGGTACTGTGCTTTAATAATAAATGCACATAATAGTGGTTCCTGTAATCCCGCAAGGTAACCACTCATGTTTCAAACATATATAAAATCCCGATCGTTTCGACGTGCGGCAGCACGATTACCGCAATCAGAGTTAGCTGAGTTTATTCAGTATTTTCTAGATCTCGGATATGCTCACAAGACTATACACAACTATTTGTGCGCCGTGATCCACTTTGCTGATTGGATGACGAAGCCAGGGGCTGATTACACTTTTTGACCAGTACCGAAAATAATCTCTTCTCTGAAATCGTCACTCCAGCAGGCTCGATTAAATTTCTGATTCTGGCTGGTTTTAGCTGGTTGAAGCTTCACTAAGTTGAGTGCCCATCGCCTTAAAATAGCCAGAATACTGGCACCATCCTCATCATACATTTTTTGCTTATCTTCTTGAAATAGCGGTAGAGTAGACCGCAGGAACTTCCCCTGCAGCCCCTCGCAGAACGGTACGTGAGCCTCTCGACTCATACCGCTCCCATTAAACCATGGATCCTCTCATTCCTATTCGCCAATGAGCAAATAGGTGGCGGTGAGTTTCGGCTATTTTCTCCATAAATTTACCGGCTCTCGTTTTGCGTCGTTTTAACTTTTTGTATTTATGCCTTGCCCACCAAATCAACGCTTTGTTTATCTGGCGGAAGACACGATAAAGTTCTGAACGACAGAAGCTGCCATAGTAGTTAATCCATCCATTTATAATGGGGTTTATCCACTTAGCTATTTGTTCAAGACTTAAGTCTACTCGCTTTCGAATAGCTAACATCCTAATTTTCTTTATCATCCCCTTTTGTGCATCTTTACTTACAGCAGGTGTAAAACTGATAAAGGTACCTTGAGTATGCCTGTTTCTGCATAGTCGCGGTCTGAATGTGTAACCTAAAAAGTCTAAAGCTGTGTTCTCATATTGCCCTTTGCGAGTGCCATCCTTGCAGTAAACAATTTTGGTCTTCGTTGGATGCATCTCAAGCCCACAATCTTTAAACCTTTTCCCAAGCTCAGCTCGCATTTTCTGTGCCTGCTCTTCGCTATTGCAATGAACTAGCCCATCATCTGCGTATCGACACCACTTCACTCCTGAGTGATTTTTATGCATCCATTTGTCAAAGACGTAATGTAGGAATAAATTCGCTAACACTGGGCTTATTACTCCGCCTTGCGGCGTACCCATGTTTCGCTCTATTATCTCATGTTCATCTTTCACCATTGGTGCTTTTAACCATCGTTCAATGTACAGTAGTAGCCACTTACAATCCGTATGCTTACGTACTGCCTTCATGAGCAACTCATGTGAAATGTTGTCAAACAACCCTTTAATATCAAACTCTAACACCCAATCTTGATACCAGCAGCGTTTTCTCGTCACACCGACAGCATCTATCGCTGACCGATTTGGCCTATACCCATATGAATGATTAAGGAAATGAGGCTCAACTAATGGTTCAAAGCTGAGCTTTGCGACCATTTGTGCTATTCGGTCTTGAATCGTTGGAATGCCAAGTATTCGTTCACCACCAGATTTCTTGGGTATTGCCACTGCTTTAACTGCAGGTGGGAAATAGCAACCTGATGACATTCGATTCCAGATTTTATATAAGTTGTTCTTTAAGTCTTTTTCAAAATCAGACATCGATTGCTTATCGATGCCTGCAGCGCCTTTATTCGCTTTGACTAGCTGGTAAGCCCTTACAACCTGCCACTTGTCAATTTCAAACCGATGCGTATTCGTCATAATATCTCCTCCTGCACAAGGCGCAGTTGGATAAAAGATGAATACTGTTTAACACGACCCCTTCGCTCCACGTTCATTACAAACGCTTCCTTACTACTACGAGTCGTTCCGTCCCAGTGCTAGACCTTGGTACTCTCATACTTACCATTTTGGTGATTTGTATTTCTCCCTTAACATTCTAACGACTGGTTCCCACAGTTCCTGAAAAGAGCCTAAAAATGAGATCACGCCTACTCTACACCGGACACCACTTACACAGCCTTCGGAGCAACCTGTAAATTTATCACCAACCTTAGACACTGCTGGCTTTTGATGTCGAGTCTTTGGTTTACGATGCGTCATCATAGGTTCGATAACTCGTCTTCTCATTTCATACCTGAGCGTTTTATAACGCTCGTTTCTTCAACGCTCACCACCAGTACTCTTAATACTCGCAGCTTGAAGCGGTTTGAAGCCAGCTTCCGACAGCAGACTCCGGTGGACCTACCACCATCTCTTCTCAAGCTTAGCCATAAGCTTTGCGTATATCCTTATGCTGCAATCCTATGTGCCTGTGGCACACTGTCTAAAAGCCAATGCTGATTATTTTCCGTTTGTCAATGCGCCCGAATTGCGCATCCAAATGCCTTTGAAGTCATCACGGCACTACTCACATAAAAGTGCGTGTCTATACTGGTTTTGTTACCCACTTTTCGATGACGTTCTACTGCTATTAATGTTTTTAGTTGAGGCCATTTCATCTTCATTTCGTCGGGTAAATTTAACGGACACTGAAACGTTATCCGTTTTTCAACTCGGCCATGGCCATTATCATCTTGCGTATAACATTCAGCATCAGGATACTTTTCAATATAATCAGCAAATTGTGCCTGTACAGACTCGTAGAGTTTGGGCTGATTACCTTTAACTTGAAGAATGCAATCACCACCTTCTTTCACTATATAATCAAGTGTTTGCGTTTGGCAGTGAAGGGCATCAAATGTCAGTAATTCCGATTTCAAATCAAGCCATGTGAGTAACTCTTGAACGAGTTTGAGTTCACTCTTTTTGCTCGCGCCTGATTTTGCATTAAACACCAACCCTGACTCTGTATCATAAGCCGTTACCATGTGTAACGCTGAGCTTGAAGCGGATGCTTTGGCGCCTTTAAGTACTTTACCGTCGATAGCTATCGATGATTGCCCTGTATTGATGCGGTGCTCATTTACCCAACTCATCAGTGCATCAAGTAGAGATTGTTTAGATACGCCTCTGAAAATGCGGCCAATGCTTTGCTGGCTGGGAAATACCATTAGCGAATGGGCGATGTTGGCGTAACCATTCCAATTTCAATGTGCCGAACTCATGGCAATCAGCCCAACTTTGGGCTCCTGAGATAACAGCACTAAGTACAAGAAAGCAGATATCAATGACATCATGTTCTTGATTTATATGGGAACGGCAATCAGTAATTTTATCAAGATGTTTAAGCATAGTAAGTCGGGAGCCAAAGAAAAAAGAGGGTTATTTGATCACACTGGCGAGATCAATCAAGTCTTTTTTTATCTCTTTGTTTTTAAAGATAACGTGTGAAAAATGATCGAGTATGATCAGCCCATGGCATCAAATGGGGCAAAGTGATAGCGAGACATTGGAATTCGTCCCTGCGCACATCAAGGTAATTAAAACGATTCGACCGAAATATGCTTGCCGTCAATGTGAGCAACAAGGCATTGAGGTTGCGATA